>JAADFC010000139.1 GCA_013153105.1 Thermoproteota archaeon | reverse complement strand
AGGGGCTGACCAGCCCTCCCCCCGGGGGCTGGGATGCTGTATTCACGGACCGGGGGAGGCCCGTCTTGGCCGCTGCTGCCCGAAGGAGGGTTGTTGAGAGGCGGATGAAGGAGGTCCTGCTCGAGGCTGCGAGGCGGGCGGGTGTAGACCCCGGGGAGCTGGCTGAGTGGCTTAGCTACGCTGCGGGTGTGAGGGCTGAGGCTAGCTGGAGTAGCGTGAGGAGGGCTGTCCTCCGCCCGGAGGTGTCGGCGCAGGAGCTGGCTGCTTTCCTCGTGACCGAGGGTGTCGAGGTGCCCGAGGGAGAGCTCCTGGAGGCGCTGGGGGAGGTGTTCCTTGGAGGGAGGGCGCCCCGGCTGCCCCGCGGGGCTGCGGGAGCTGGTGGCGCTTCTGGACAGGCTCATGGGCAGAGGGAGGGCGGTGGACGCTCTCGCGGTGCTGCTGGCGGTGAAGAGTGAGGGTAGGATAGGGAGGCCCCGCCTCACGAGGCTGCTGGGCCTCGGCGACAGGCGGGCGAGGAACCTGATCAACATGCTCGAGCGTGTGGGGCTCATAGTGAAGAGCCGGGGCGGCAGCGGGCTGAGCGAGTGCTCCGAGCGGCTCCTCTCCCTTGCCGGCGTGCATTTCCTAGGCGACTTCACGTGCTGCACGTTGTCCTCGAGGGGTCTGCGGGGCGACCGGGTGGTCGCCGCCAGGGATGAGATAGCCATACTCCTCGGTGAGCCGGGGCGGCTCCTCCTGATAGGCTGGGCCGGCGGGGGCGTGGTCGAGGCGCCTGGGGCCCCGGAGGAGGCTCTCGAGCCCCTCGGCAGCCTGCTCGGGGAGTGTGCGAGGCTCGCCGGCGGGGGCGCGGCCTACGCGCTCTTCCGGGGCGGGGGCTGCTACCGCTGCTGCGCCTCCTTCATACAGGCCGCCTTGGCGTCCTCGCTGCTCCCCGACCTGTAGGGGCCCTCAGCGACCTCGCGCACCCTTCCAACACCGTCTATTCGGTCTATTATCTCGGCCACCGGCGGTGGGACCAGGCTGCGCCACTCGTCGCTCCCGCGGAGCATGAGACTGCGTATGTACTCGCCGCACCACACGTGCTTGTTTATCAGCGGCGGCGAGACGGTCTTGTAGCCCGCGTCCTGGAAGGCCCTCCTCACCGGCGGGTTGGCAGTAGCCACAGCGTCCACGGGCGGGACGTAGCCCAGCACGAAGCCCGCGTTGCCGCTGTAGACGCGGAGCGTCTGTATGGTAGCAGTGATTATCCTCGAGAGGTCTATCCCCCTCCACCTGAGGGCCTCGCGTATCATCCAGAGCCTCTCCCCAGCCGTGAAGGGGTTTATCCAAGTGTGACTCTCATCAGCCATCCCAACTAGGATGACAACCTCCCTGTACCGCTCCAGGAGCCACTCCACAGCGCTCAGGTGACCATAGTGGAACGGCTGGAAGCGGCCGAAGAACAGCACCCTCCCCGCCGCCTCAGCCACCGCCGCGACACCCCTGGACGGCTGCCGGGCGTGCCGCCGCGAGGGGAGAAATGAGAGGCGCCCCTCCACGTGCCCGCCCAGACCGGGAGGAGGCGTGGACTCCGGGGCCACAGCGGCGAAGAGGAGGAGGCGCAGCCTCTGCCTCGTAGTCAACCCGTTAGCGGGCATTGGGGGACCGCTGGCCCTCAAGGGCAGCGACGGCGCCGCCGGCGTCGAGGCTCTGCGCAGGGGCGCCCGGCTGGTCTCGCCTGAGAGGGCCGTGAGGTTCCTCGCCGCGCTTGCCAGCCTGATACGGGAGAGGCGTGTGGAGCCTCCCTTGCTCTTAACGGCTGAGGGGCTTATGGGAGCCGAGGAGGCGAGACGGGCTGGGTTCAACCCTATTGTGGTCCACCGTCCTGCGGGGTGGCCGACTCGGCCGGAGGATACCAGGGCTACGGTTGAGGGGTGCCTCGCCAGCGGCGCCGGGCTGGTGGTTTTCGTCGGCGGCGACGGCACGGCGAGGGACGTAGCCGCCGCGGCGGGCGACGCTCCTATACTCGGCGTGCCCGCCGGCGTTAAGATGTACAGTTCCGTGTTCGCTGTCTCACCGGAGGCTGCGGCTGAGATTGTTGCTGACTGGCTGGAGGGGAGGCTGGGGCTCTGCGAGGGCGAGGTCATGGATATAGACGAGGAGGCCTTCCGCAGGGGGGAGCTGCGCGTTAGGCTCTACGCGCTGGCGAGGACGCCCTGCCACCCCCTGCTTGTGGGGGCTTCGAAGCAGCCGAGCCCGGGGACTGCTGCTGAGGAGGAGAACCGCCGCGCTGTAGCCCGCTACTTTGTCGAGCGGTACGTGAGGCCTTGCACACTCTACATCCTAGGCCCCGGCTCCACCGTGGCCGCCGTGGCTGAGGAGATGGGGGTCGAGAAGACCCTCCTGGGGGTCGACGTGGCCCACGACGGTAGGCTGCTGGCCAGGGACGTGGACGAGGAGGCGCTGTACAGGCTGGTGAGAAGCCACCGCTCAAGGGGCGGTAGGGTGGCGATAGTGGTTAGCCCCATTGGAGGGCAGGGCTTCGTGCTGGGGAGGGGCAACCAGCAGATATCACCGAGGGTTATAAGAGAGGCCGGTGGCAGGGGCTCGCTCTTCATCGTAGCCACGCGCTCCAAGATGCAGCGGTTGAGGAGGCTCCTAGTCGACACCGGCGACCCAGAGCTGGACCGGGAGCTTGAAGGCTACGTTCGGGTGGTGGTCGACTACGGCGAGGAGGTGCTGGCGCCGCTGGAAGCCTATACGAGACCACACACGCGACGCGCGGGCTGAGGGGTGGACCCCGGCCTTGGCGTTCGACGAGTGGGTCTACAGGCTCCGCCGCGGCTGGAGCAGCGAGGCCATACACTTCGGCCACCTGCCAACCCTGCTGGTCGCGGCTGCGGCCGCGGCGTTCGCGTTGGAGGGGGTGCGGCTGTTCAACGTGCTGAGCAACCCGCTCAGCTGGAGCGGCGGAGTGCTGGCCGGCGCGGTTGTGGGGTTCCTGCTCCACGAGCAGGCTCACGCCGCCGTGGCGAGGAGGCAGGGGTGCCTGGCCGGCTTCGTCCTAACGCCCACCGGGCTGTTCGTCACCCTGCTCTCCGGCGTCATAAACAGCCTGCTCCCGGTAAGGTTCGCGATAATAGCACCCGGCCACGTGTCGATAGTATGCATGGGCTTCGGCCACCGCTACGGGGTGAGATACGACCTCATAGCGGCCGCCGGCCCCGCGGTCAACATAGCCTTGGCGCTCGCCGCCGCCGTTGCCTCGGCCGCGCTGCCGCCAGCCTACACCCTGTTCGCCGCCGGGTTCAGGGCGATAAACGGGTGGGTTGCCCTCTTCAACCTGCTACCCCTCGACCCCCTGGACGGGAGCAAGATTCTGCGGAGCAACCCTCTCGCCTGGGCGGTGATGTTCATAGCGGCTCTCCTACTGGTATAAACACGGCTCCAGACCGGCGGGGGTCCCGGGGGGCTATGGCGCTGAAGCTGCTGGTCGCGGGGCTGCTCGAGCACGACTCCGGCAAGACCTGGCTGGCCGCGGCCCTCGCCTCGGCGGCGTCGCGGCGGGGCCTGCGGGGGGCCGCCTACAAGCCGGTGGGGGGCTTCAACATGTGGCACAGCTACTGGGCTTTCAGGGAGAGCCTCGAGGAGAGGGTGCTAGCCGGCGGGGACGCGTGGACCTACGTGAGGCTGCTCGGGCTCAGCCCGGACCGGGTGAACCCCATCGCGCTGCTGCTCGCCCCCAGGGACCCCACCCGCTACCCGGGCCCGGCGATGTACGCCTCCGAGATGGAGAGCCTTGAGAAGAGCCTGGCCCTCGCCCGCGTCTCCCGCTGCGGGGACGGCGAGAGGCTCCACCTCTTCTTCCCCCAGGCCCTCGAGAAGGCGCCAACCCTTGTCGCGGACGAGCTGAGGAGGGCTGCACGCCTGCTAGGGGCGGCCGAGGGCGAGCCCAGGAGGTTCCTCGACTGGCTCTCCAGCCGGGATGCCTCGAAGCTGCTCGACGAGTGCCTCTCGAGCCTCGAGGCGGGCTCGGACCTAGTGGTGGTAGAGTCGTTCAACGACGCAGCCGTACCGTATATCGGCTCTATAAGCTACGATTTCGTGGTGGTGGCTGCGCCTGGGAAGGCGCTCCTCTACAGCGGCGACAGGCTGGCCGCTGTCATGAACCTGTTGGAGCCCTCCACGCCGCCGCGCGTGGGGAGGATACTCAACCTACTAGGCAAGCCCCTCCACGTCGAGGACCTCCCCCCGGCGAGCGAGCTTGAAGAATACATTAGGAAGGTGGAGGATACCCGGCTGGCCAGCCTGGTATCAGGCTGACCGGGCCTCAGCCGGCGAGTGTATAGTAGACGCGCTTCCTACGCTTACCCCTGCTCTGCATCTTGACTATCCTTATGCCGCCTATCTCGCAGGTATTCCTCACATGCGGCCCGCCGTCCGCCTGTATGTCGACGCCGGGTATCTCGACTATCCTCAGCCGCTCCACCTCTGGTGGAAGCCTGTCGGCCAGCTTCACTATGCCAGGTATCCGCAGCGCCTCGCTCCTCGGGAGCCAGTAGACGCGAACCTCTATACACCGAGACGCTATACGGTTGGTCTCCTCGACCGCCTCCTCGATAGCCCTCTTCCAGTCCTCCACCTGTATCTCGAAATCATCCCTCGCCATGTCCGGCGCTATATGGCCCCCCGTTACGCGGGCCCCATACCGCTGGTAGAGGACCGCCGCGAGTATATGGCTGGCCGTGTGGAGCCTCATCATCCTGTACCTACGCTCCCAGTCTAGGACACCACGCACCCTCACGCCGGGGGAGAGCATGGAGGCATCCTCGACAACATGCGCTACATCACCACCCTTCGATACTACATCCACTACCCTCACGCTAGACCCGTCGGGCAAGAGGAGGACGCCACGGTCGGCATCTAGGCCCCCCGAGGGCCTGGGGTGGAAGGCTGTCTGATCCAGGTAGACCTCGTCGCCCTCAATGCGGGTTACCACTGCATCGAATTCCTTCAGGTAGCTGTCCTCCTGATAGAGGAGCTTGGTAGGCAAGCCGCCGCCCCTCCCCTCCAGGGTGGAGTGTTACCAGCCCGGCCCCAGGGCCCTCCCCGCCTGGGGATAATCTCGTCTCAGGGCTGCGCCTTGAAGGCTAGGGGGCGACAGCGTGGCGAGGAGCTCTACGAGCACGGGGGAGAGGGGCGCGAGAGGCATGGGGGCAGCGGGCCTAGGAGCCGCATCGTGGAGGCGATTGCCGTGCTCCTACTCGCGAGGCCTATGCGCGCGGCCGAGATAGCGGAGGCGCTCGGCTACCCGACACGGTATGTTAGCAGCTACCTCAGCTACTGGCGGTACCGCGGCCTCTTCGACTACGAGAACGGCTTCTGGACACTCACCGAGGCCGGCGAGGAATACGCCAGGAGCATAGTGGAGCGTGAAATGAACAGCCGCGTGGCCCAGTACGCAGCCCTCGCCCGTAAGATACTAGCTGAAAAGGATAGTCCAGCAGTGAACAGCAAGACTGGGGGCGCGGCGGCCGCCGGAGGGGGCGGGGTTTCAGGTGGATTCTCGCCGTTCACTGTCGCTGAAACAGGTTTAAGGAGCAAGAAACGGCGAGAAAGGAGGCTCACGCGGAACTGCATACGAGCCCTCCTTGCAGAGCTGGAGCTCGACGAGGACGAGAGGACCGTGCTCGAGGCACTGCTCGACCACTATGCACGGTGGGGCTCCACGTACACGTACCTGGATCATCTCGAGAAGAGCCTAGACGCTGACAGGATGTGGCTGATGAACATACTGCGCCTCCTCCAGGCCAAAAAGCTCGTCTACATATACAACGATAGACGCCTAGGCGTGAGGGTCGGCCTAGCCAAGCCGCTGCGAGAGCAGCTACGGGAGTGCCAGCTCTAGCGGCCAGCGCCTGGCCCTCTGCAGGCCACCAGTATCAACATCCACTCCCCCGGCAGCCCCGGCCATGGGTATTCTCGCCGGAGGGAATACCGGGTGCACACGCAGCAGCCCCGTGACCCTCGGCGCCACCCTAGCTACTACTATCCTTGAAGTATCCATGGAGGCTCTCGTTAAACACTTCCAGATCATGACTCCTCATTAGCCAAACAGACTAGAGACTGCTAAAGAGGAATATACGCTGGACTTGAAGCGAAAAAACCTCATCGAACCATGCAGTTAGAAACCTTGACTGGGAGGCATCTCCTGCGCTCTCCAAAGCTGTCTCTCGAGGCGGGCAGCCCTGCGGTATGGGAGGGCCCGGGCGGTTGTAGTGGTAGTTGTTATGCTCCCGCCCCTTGGCGGAGAGTTGCGTGTCTAGATTCCGAAGCCTGTGCGGCGGTTGCGGAGCTTCACCTTCCAGTAGAGGCTCCTCGGGAGCCTGTCCTTCTCAACTATGATTTTCTCGCCGTCGCGTGTGTGAATAACGTAATGGTCTGAGAGTTCCTCGATGTCGAGTATGAGGGAGGGCTCGGGTAGTGGTTGGGGCATGGGTACCCCTCTCCAGGGTCCGGCGTGTGTGCCGCCCCTGAGTGGAGGTGGGGGGCCGGTGATACTGTAGCTTGGCTGTGGGGTTGGATAAAAGCTGTGGGCAGCTGGGGTGCAGGCCTGGCTTCCCGGTGATGCGGCCGTTTTGTGCTGAGTGTATGATGAGTGGAGACCTCGCTGAGGGCTATGTCAGCTCCTCCAGCTTCCTTCTTATCATCTCCTCGGCTTCCTCGACCGGTATCCGGGTCAGGCGCATGGGTTTCAGCAGCTCCACCAGCCGGTCGGGGCTGCTGCGGAGGGCTTCCAGTGGCTCGTCTACGAGCCTTGTTGAGCGGTAGGCTTCGCCGCGTCTAGGTATTAGGATCAGCGTTATTCTTGTTGAGCCGTTGACGGGCTCGAGTATTGCCAGTCCTATGTTCTCGCCGCGGCTGTTCTTGATTATCGCCAGGTGCTCGCCGCTCCTAGTCTCGCCGGAGAACGCGGCTTCGGCCAGGTCGAACTTTGACGCGTCAACCACCACAGCTGCTGCGCGTGCGGCCTCGGCGCGCTGCTGGACCTCCCGCTCGACCTCGCGCTCCTTGGCCTCGGTCCAGGCCCGCTCCTCCTCCGTAACCTCTCTGGCCAGCACCTCCTCCGCCTTCTCGAGCGTCTCTCTTACAGCTTTGGCCACCTCTTCGTCGGGTATGCGGCGGAAGGCCTCTATCCGGAGCGTGTCGAGCTTCCAGACTATATCGCCGTCTTTCAGGTCGTACTCTATTCTTATCCTGACAACGTCGCCCTTATCCAGCTTGAGCTTGTTGACTATTATGTCGAAGAGGAGCCTGTTAAGCTCCCCGGCCCTCGCGGCTACTGTCCGATTGTCTATCTCGCCCCTCTTTATCCGGTCGCGGAGCTGGGCGAAGAGCACGCGTCGAAGCTTGTCAGCGTACGCTCCAGCTATCACGAGGCCTGTCGAAAGCTGGGGCAAAGCCCTCATCCCCGCGCCCGTCTAAGGGGCTGTGGGCCCCGGGAGGCTCAGGCTACATGTTGGCGGAGGGATAAGAGGGGGAGGGACCGGGGGCCACGGGCGCCTCGTAGGGTGAAACTCTAGAGTCCCCGAGGCCTTCCCGGACTCCAGGTGGGTGCCCGGGTATCGCCCGGCTGACGGCGCCGCGTAGCGGCGCGCTCGCGTGAGGCCGGGTATCCGTTCCAGGCCCCTGGACGGGGGTACACCACTCCTCCACTCTTCCCGCCTCTCCGGCTATGGCTGTCGGAGGAACCTGTCTAGGCTGAGCTGGCTTCTCGCCTTCCTGGTAAGCGAGGCTCTCAGCAGGGCTTCCCTCGCCTCCCGGCTGCGCAGCCTCTTCGCCGCCTCGCTGAGGGCCTGCTCGAGGGAGTCGCTCCTCGCCAGCGGCGGGCCGGATAGTATGCGGCGCATAGTCTCGCGGATATGCCAGTTGCCTACGGGCGCGTAGTACTCCCTCGTTATCTCCCTTACAATGATAGCCTTGGCCTGTCTCCTCCTACGGTAGAGGTGCTCGGCCACGGCTATCCTTACAGCCTCGTAGCCCCCGTCCATGATGTTTGTCTTGAGTGATGGTGTCTCGCGTATGTGGTAGATGACCGGCTGCTTGGCCTCCCTCGTCCAGGGCGTGAGGGGGTGCCAGACCTCTATCAGCTCGGCTTCGTAGGAGCCGGGTGTGAGTATTACCGTGAAGTAGTTGCCGAGGTGCCCCCCGTGGTACACCTCGTAGCTGTCTATGGTATCGAAGCTCCTCACCCTGTGCAGCAGCCAGGAGGCTATCGTAGAGTCAACCGCTGTTATAGCCCACCGTGTTGGGACGAGCCTGCGGCTCCTCAGCCTCCCCAGGAGGCCCAGGGAAAGCGCGGGCGTGAGCGTGTAGACGTCGACCCCCGCCATGTATAGCTCGACTAGGACGTCGCTGCTCCTCGCGTCGTCCCATATCCTCTTCTCAAGCGGCCTCGGCGGCCTAGGGTTGGAGGCCACCCTGATACTCCTGGCAGGAGCCGAGGGCCCCTGAGGGGCGAGGATCCCGTCGAAGCGTAGGGTGGGCACTGGGGGCTTCTCGAGGGAGGCCTCGCTGTCCACGGGCTTCTCCGACACTGCAGCAAGGCTTAGCTCCAGCTCGTAGAGCCGCTCGGGCCTCCTGGCGTCGAACCTCGAGACCCCGGCAACCATCCCGCTACGGTATCGTAGTATCTCCCGGAGCGGCAGCCGCTCGGCGGCCCACCGCTTGGGGTCGTCGTGGCGCCGGGCCTCCTCGCCGTGTACGCCCGGGGGGATATGGTAGAGGAGGGGTACCCTCGGGTAGCCGGCCTCACCAACAAGGATGCTCGGTGGCGTGTCGCCCTCCACGTGGCCCTCCTGCACCCTCGGGGCCACGCCGGCGTGGACGCGAAACCTCTCCAGTATAGGGCATGTGGGGAGGCCGCAGAGCCGCTTGTATCCCTTACACCGCGCGCAGAGGCTGGGCGGGATGCGGCGGCCCAAAGCCCCCGGCACCCTACGACCTGGGGCTAGGAGAGCTTGAACCTCAACACTCCGACGAGGCCCTTGAACGTCTTCCGGAGCCACTCCGCCTCGGGCACCGCGTCGCTGAGCAGATAGACTTTGGTCCCGTACTTGGGAGCCTCGTCAACATAGTAGTCAGCGTCCTCCCTCTCCTCGTCGACGATTATAAACTTCAGGGCGCCCATCTCCAGCGCGTTGCGCACCAGCTTGTCTCCGTAAACGGCTAGCCCATCGTTCTTCGCCAGATGGTACTTGAACTCCTCGATAGCCTTTACAAGCTCGGCGTACTTGTTCTTCTCTATAACGTCGGAGGCTTTGATGACAAGCTCCCGCAGCCCGGCATCGCCCTGATACGCTACGTCTATCAGCTCCCGCGCTATCTTCTGCCTCACACGGTAGTCCAGGAACTCAGCAGCCTCCTCCAGGAAGTCCTGCTTAGCGTAGCCCGGGCCGCCCACTATAATGGCCTTGAGCAGCCCCTTCTCTATCAGCGGGAGGAAGTGCTTGTTCATAGCCTCGGCTACCTCCTTATAGAAGCCCCTGACGAACTGCTCTATCTGCCTGTCGAAACGCCGCTGGCTCTGGCCTCCCCTGTGGTGCTTACCCGGCACGTACCCTTCAAGCTCCTCGAGCAGCTGTATCCGGCTGCCCTTGAGCACGCCTATGGTAGCTTGGTCACGCTCAACGATAACGAGGCCGATGGTCTCCTCATGCTCTAGCATGTCCTCGAGGAACTCTGTGTGGAAGTACTTGTCGGTCCTATAGAAGAACACTGGTACAGGCTCCGGCGGCGAGAACATCATACAAACAAAGTCCTTCGTCTGCATGTCCTCCCCACAGAAGAGGACCAGGCCGTTAGGCGGCACCTTCTGTATACGAGCCAACCTGTCCATGGCGGCGGAGAGCGCCCTCTGCACAGCGTCGCGGGTCCTCTTGAGCTTAATGTTGTCCGTTATAGAGTACTCGGTGCGCAGGAGGCTCATAACATCGCTTATAGGCCTGCCTGGCGGTATGTAGAGGCTCAATAGCACTGTTGCTGGGGCCTTCCACTTCTTCAGCTCCCGTATAACCTGCTTCAGGGTGCGCTTGTCTATCGTCAGGCGGTCCTCCAGCTTCTGGCCCTGCTGCACGCCACATCACCCCTATAGCGGCTCCTAAACACCGCCTTGCACTCCACCGGCGCT
This sequence comes from Thermoproteota archaeon, assembly GCA_013153105.1. Taxonomy (GTDB): domain Archaea; phylum Thermoproteota; class Thermoprotei_A; order Sulfolobales; family Pyrodictiaceae; genus QNYQ01. The sequence goes on along the minus strand of JAADFC010000139.1, from coordinate 7,785 downwards.
AATAAGGGCCCCGGGCGTCTTACCGCGCCCCAACCCCCTCCAAGGTCCAGCCCCGGGCTTACAGTTAGACTCCAGGCCTGGGGTGCCACGCTGTGGCGGAGCCCGTGCGACTGATAGGATTCTACGGCTTCGGGCCGGCGAGCGCTGTGATGAGGAGGAACGCGAGGATGCTCGTGGAGAGACTGCGGGAGATAGGGATACCGGTCGTCTACGAGGAGGTTACAGTGCCGGCGCTCGACTTCGAGGAGTTCGAACCGTTCGTCAAGATGGACGACACGGAGGTCTACATACCGAGCGTCCATGTCGACATAGACAAGCTAGTGGACTACTTCATAAGCGTAGAACTAGCGAGGCTCCAGCCGCTCCTCCCCGCCCCTCCCCTCCACGCGGAGGGCTGAGCCGAGGAAAGCCTCTAGGAGCAGCTTCACACGGTATATGCGGCCGCTGAGCCACGCCTCGACATAGCGTGGGGAGGCGGACTCGAGCAGCCGCGGCACCAGCCCAGCTGCGGGAGCGGCTGCGAGGAGGGCTAGCCTCGCAACCCTCACCTCATCTACAAGCGGCTGCACGGCTCCGAGGTACCTCCTGAACGCTCTCTCAACATCCTCCTCGCGAGTATACGCCTGGGCTAGGGCGCAGCCGCTGAGGAGGGCCGGGCGTATACCCTCCCCGCCTGGCGCATAGATGAGCCCCGCAGCCTCCCCCACCCTCGGCAGCCGCGGACTCCCCAGGTCGAGCGACGGGAGCACCGTCACAAGCGAGTACGCCCCCCTCAAGCCATCGTCGGGGGGCTTCAGGCTGAGTAGCTGGAAGGCGCGGTGCAGCAGCCGGAGACCGAGGCTCCGGGGCTCCCTGACTCCCAGGAAGCCTGCGCCAATGTTTAGACTGTCGCCGTGGGGGAACGCCCATGCGAAGCCCAGCCTGGAGCCGTGGAAGACAAGCACCGCTGCGTCGAGCCCCGTGTTGCGGGTATACGCTCGCCACACGGGTATCCTAACTCCCCGGCCGCCGAAGGGCCCCCTGGCGTCTACCACGAGATCAAGCTTAGCCTCCCTCGCCAGCCGCTCGGGGCTCCTAACGGGGCGCGCCTCCACACCCCCCGCCTGGGCCTGGAGAGCCTCAACCCACCCACCCTTATCTATGGAGTACCAGACTGGGTATCCGAAGTCGAAGCGTCTCACGGTACTTCTCGAGGCGTCTACGAAGACGAAACTCGATATAGGCTCGACCAGCGGGGGGCGGGGCAGCCCGCACCGCTCTGCGTGGCCCAGGGTCTCTGCGGGAACGACCTCCCCGCAGGGCTTCACGTAGCGAGGGCTCATGTCCAGCAGCTTAACGGTGAGCCCCGCTCTGGAGAGCAGGGCGGCGGCAGCCGAGCCGGACACGCCCGCGCCGACAACAGCCACCCTCAAGATGTGCTGGGCCCCCGGGCGTCGCGCAGCAGCAGTGGAGACTAAACATTATTTAGACGGTCGGCGACATCCACGCTCGTCAGCGGAGCCCAGGCTCCAGGCCTCTCAAAGGCCACGGCCCCACGGGATGAGTCCCAGCGCAGACGCGCCCCCAGGTAGGGGGCGAGGCAGGCTCCGGTCCGGCACCGGAGGTGTCGCGTCATGGGGTCTCGTATATCGATAGACGACCTGGAGAAGATACTTTCTCAGAGCGAGGAGAAGGAGAAGAAGGATCCTAAGAAGCGGTGGATAAACAGGATGATACGCAGCGCGAAGCAGTACCACAAGATGTGCCCCTACTACGACAAGAGGACGGGCAAGTGCTTCCTCAAGCTCGGCGAGAAGTGCGAGCGCGACGGCCGCTTCGACGGCTGCCCCGTCTTCATAGAGTGGCTCTCGAAGAAGTACGATGAGCTGAAGGCGAAGGGCAGGCCGCTACCCATGGACTTCCTAGACCTAACCCTTACTGTCTAGCCCTCGCCCCTCAAAGGAAGCCGTCAAGCCCGGGCAGCGCTTGGAAGGCCTGCAGCGTGGCCCAGCTTTTTCCGCGCCCCAAGCAGGCTCTGGCAGGAGGGATGTGCATACCATTTCCTCGGAGGCGTGGAGCGGCCCGGGGCGGGTTTCTTCATAAAATGCGGGAGGGGCTGGTTGTCGCCCGCTCCCGGCGCCTGCCCTGGCGGGCGGCCTAGACGTAGAGCGCGTAGTAACGGCCCTCCTCGTCCCCCTCCACGACGCCCTCCTCCACGAGCTTGTTCAGCGCGTAGCGTATCTTGTCCTCGCTCGCGAGGCCCGAGAGTATCTCGTGCAACTCTCTCACAGTCATAGGCCTCTCCTGGAGAAGGCGGAGAATGATTTCGCGGAGCTGATCCTCGTTAGGCGCAACCACTACGACAACCTCGTCATCCTCGTAGAGCTTCTTCAGTATTATGTCCTTGTTATAGACGAACACCTCATCCCCGCGGCCGCTCTTGTTGCTCATGGACATGGGGGTTCAGCCCTCCATTTACGCCCGGAGGCACCCCCAGTATTATATAGGGCTTAGCTCTTTCGTTCCTTGAAGCCCTTTCCAGCCCCCTTGCAGCCGAGCGTCCCGACCGGAGATACGCCCCACCCCCTTTCAAGGGGGGTGGAGTCGACCTCAGCCCCTCCGGCGCCCATCCCCCAGGGAGGCTCAGGGCAGCCCCTGGGGGCGGGCCTCTCTCCCGTGGGGCTTGGAGCGGCGGGCGTGATGTTCATGCTCGACCTCTCGACACGTATGAACGTCCTATCGCTCTGCGGTGTCCTCGAGAGGCTGGCGGATGTTGCTGAGAGGTACCGAGCCCGCTACGAGGCGCTGCTGGCGGGGGGCGACGCTAGCCCAAGGGTTAGGGGTATAGTGGAGAAGCTTGAGCTCGTCTCGAGTGTGGCCGGCGAGGTGGCGGCTAGGATCTGCCGGGGCGACCCGGGCTTAACCGATATCCATGCATCCGTCAACCGCCTGGCCGACCTCTACACGCGTGTAGTGTATACGGAGCCTTCTCTCCCCGCCATTGTGAGGTCGTTGGTCTACGAGGCCTACGCGGCGGCTAAGCGGCTGCTCTAGAATCTCGCATGCCGTGCCGCGCGTCAGCGGCCTAAAGCAGCATCATCCACGGGTCAGCAGAGGCCTTTACACATCATCCGCGTGTAGCGCGGGGGCTCCTGCTCGGGGCTATAGCTGTACTTTACCCTTCGCAGCCTCCCAGGGCTTCGCCGGTAGAGGGGACCCCCAGCCCTGGCTCGGGGAGGAGGCGCTGAAGCCTTGACCTGGAGTATACTGAGGCTTCTACGCGAGAACCCGGAGGCCCTCCGGGAGAGTATGAGGAAGCGGGGGCTGGACCCGTCTATAGTCGATAGGGCGGTAGAGCTTGACACTGCTTGGAGGCAGCTTAAGCGGCGTGTTGACGAGGTTAGGCATAGACACAACGTTGTGACAAGGTCAATATCAAGGGCGCGTGACCCCGAGGAGCGTAGGAGGCTGATAGAGGAGGCTCGGCGCCTTATACGTGAGCGTGAGGAGCTTGAAGCTCAACTGAAGAGGGTGGAGGAGGAGCGCAGGAAGCTCCTGCTGTCGCTCCCTAACATAGTGCATGAGAGCGTCCCCGTGGGGCCCAGCGACGAGTACAACGTGCCCGTGAGGTTCTGGGGGAAGCCGAGGGTGCACCCGGACTTCCTGGAGGCGTTCAGGCAGCAGACCGAGAAGTATGGGTTCAAGGTGGACTACGAGCTCATTGACTGGAAGCCGGTGGGCCACGCGGATATGTTGGAGAAGGTTCTCCGCCTGGGCGACACGCTGCGCGCGGCCAAGGTGGCGGGGTCAAGGTTCTACTATCTCTTCGACGACCTTGTCTGGCTCGACCTGGCGCTGCTGTTGTATGCTATGGATAAGCTTACATCCAAGGGCTACAGGCTCGTCGAGCCACCGTACATGATTAGGCACAAGATACTCATGGGTGTGATAGACGTAGAGACCTTCAAGGAGGCGATATACAAGATTGAGGGTGAAGACCTCTACCTCATAGCCACGGCGGAGCATCCCCTGGCCGGCCTCTACAGCGGCGAGGAGATAATGGAGGACAGGTTGCCCATAAAGCTGGTTGGTGTGAGCCCCTGCTTCCGCAGAGAGGCGGGTGCGGGCAACCGTGACCTTAAGGGCATCTTCCGTGTACACCAGTTCCACAAGGTCGAGCAGTTCGTCTACGCGAAGCCCGAGGAGAGCTGGGACATACTGGAGGAGCTGATAAGGAACGCTGAGGAGCTGTTCCAGGGCCTCGGCCTCCCCTACCGCGTCGTTAACGTGGCCTCCGGCGAGCTGGGGGCGCCTGCAGCCAAGAAGTACGACCTTGAGGTCTGGATGCCCGCGCAGGGCAGGTATAGGGAGATGGTCAGCGCGAGCAACACTACCGACTGGCAGAGCTACCGGCTTAACATTAGGCTTGTGAGGCGTAAGGGGATGGTGAGAGAGTATGTTCACACGCTGAACGCTACCGGGATAGCATCCACCAGGACCATAACTGCCATACTGGAGAACTACCAGGAGCCCGACGGTACCGTTGTCATACCGAAAGTGCTACGCCGCTACCTGGAGCCCTTCGAGCGCGCCCCCAAGGAGGCCATCTACCCTGTCAAGAAGGAGTGATAAGCTGGCATGTTGCAGGCGGAGACCCCTGGATAGGCTAGCCCCTGGGGGTCTCCGCCCGTTAGAGGGTGCGCCCGGTCTTGCAGCGTTGCCGCGGCCTCGAGGAGTGTCGTGAGAGGCTGCTCGAGCTGCTGGACTCGATGCACCCGTGGTGCCGCTCGGCGTTCTACGCGGATAGGGACGTGGCTAGGCTTGTCTCAACCCTGTATAGCCGCTGGGAGGAGGCGGGGCGTAGCGGGGAGCCCGTCGACTACGCGTCACTTGATGAGCTGAGAATGCTTCTCGAGAGGGCTGACAGGTACTCCAGGCTGCCGCCCTGGCAGGCTCTCAGGATGGCGCTGGAGGGCCGGGGCTAGGAGAGGTGGCGTGTCTTGTTGGTGTTTGACAGGTTTGTTCCGGAGCATGTCTGGCGTAGGCTACGCCCGGACGCGGTGGCGGTGTGGGAGTACCCGGAGGTGAGGCGCGCCCTCTCCTGGTACTACCGGGTTATGGTGGACGAGGCGCCGGCTAAGTTCCTCCTCGCTCGCATCGTTGAAGCTCCCTTCGACCCCTCGAAGCTCGACACGGAGGCACTCCGGGAGGAGGCCCGGAAGCTTCGCGGGGAGCTTAGGAGCCTCTGGGAGCGGGCCAAAAGGGGAGGCTACACTCTCGAGGACTACCGCAAGGATTCCCGCGGAGGCCCCAGCCACAGCCTCCTCGAGGTTGACGCGGTGCTTGCGTGGAGGTATGCGAGCCCCTGTATTCTCTGCGAGCGCAGATGTAGGGTGGATAGGAGGAGGCAGATAGGAGCCTGCAGGCTTGACATAAAGACCTACGTGCACAGCTGGTTCCACCACATGGGGGAGGAGGCCCCCCTGGTGCCGAGCGGCACCATATTCTACGGGGGCTGCAACTTCTCCTGCGTCTACTGCCAGAACTTCGACATCAGCCAGACCCGCCCCCGAGCGGGGGAGGTGGTCGATGCGAGGAGGCTCGCGGACATACAGAGGCTCCTGAGGGTCTACGGAGCGAGGAACATAAACCATGTGGGAGGAGACCCCACTCCTAGCCTCCACACCATAGTGGAGTCGCTCCTATATCTCGACGTGAACGTCCCACAGCTCTGGAACAGCAATATGTATATGAGCATAGAGGCCATGGAGATACTCACTGATATAATAGACATCTGGCTCCCCGACTTCAAGTACGGTAACGACAAGTGCGCCCGCCGGCTCTCAGCCGTGCCCCGTTACCTGGAGGTGGTCACCCGGAACCTCCGCCTTGCAGCGGAGTCGGGCGACATGATAATACGCCACCTCGTCCTGCCAGGGCACCTTGAGTGCTGTACGAAGCCTGTCCTGCGCTGGATAGCGGAGAACCTCCCCAAGGACCGGGTGCTGGTAAACATAATGGACCAGTACAGGCCCGAGCATCTCGTGGCGAAGCACCCCAGGCTATGGCCGGAGATAGCCAGGAGGCCCACGAGGGAGGAGATAGAGGAGGCCTACGCCTACGCGGCCAAGCTAGGCCTGCTCTACGAGTATGTAAGCTGAGAGGGGTGCAGAGGTGCCGGCGCCGTGGCGAGAGGGTCGCGGGTCCTAATCCTGGACGGCTACACCGACGAGCCTGCAGGCTTCGGCGTGCCCCCCTACATCGATGTTTACTCCCGCTACATAGCGGGCCTGGTGTGGCTCCGCGACCCAAGCGCAACCGTCCACTATGTAACCGTGGACCAGGCTAGAAGCGATATCCACGGGTTCCTCAGGAGGGCGAAGAGCTACGACACGCTCATAGTTATAGCCGGCGCGGTCGTCCCCGGCAGATACCTCGGAGGCGAGCCGATAAGGCTGGAGGAGCTGAAGACCTGGTTCAGGCTAGTCGAGGGCCCCTTCAAGATACTCGTTGGCGCAGCGGCCAGGTGGGGGATAGGAAACGAAGGCGGCACCGTAGCGGCGCTCCCCAAGGAGGTCAGGGACTCCTTCGACGCTGTTGTAACCGGAGACCCCGAAGCCTACATCGCCGAGTACCTGGCCGAGGGGCCCGAGAAGGCTGAGCCCTGGCGTATAATGGAGGACATGGAGCTTGTCTCGAGGGCAGCGGTCAAGGGGGCAAGGATAGTCGAGCAGCACCCCAACCACGGCTACAACCTAACAGCGGAGATTGAGACCTACAGGAGCTGCAGCCGCTGGGTAAGCGGGGGCTGCAGCTTCTGTGTAACGAAGCTGTATGGCGTGCCCAGGCAGCGTAGGGTGGAGGATATCGTAGCAGAGGTTGAGGCCCTCTACCGTATGGGTGTGAGGAGCTTCAGGGTTGGTCGGCAGGCGGACATAACCGTCTATGGGAGCCCCGAGCTTGAGACTGAGGAGTGGCCGCGCCCGGCGCCGAGGATCCTGGAGAAGCTCTTCTACGGCATACGCGTGGTGGCCCCGGGCCTGGAGACGCTCCATATAGACAACGTTAACCCGGGCACGCTCGTGCGCCACCCCGTGGAGAGCCTTGAGGCCCTTAAGACCATTGTAAGGTACCATACTCCCGGTGACGTAGCCGCGCTGGGGATAGAGACGGCGGATCCCAGGGTGGTCAAGATAAACAACCTCAAGACTATGCCGGAGGAGAGCCTAGAGGCTATACGCATGGTGCACCGCGTGGGGAGTGCTAGAGGCTACAACGGTCTGCCCGAGCTTCTTGCGGGCATAAACTTCGTCCTGGGACTCCCCGGCGAGACTAGTGAGACCTACCGCCTTAACGCCGAGTTTGTGAAGAGGGTGTACGAGGAGGGGCTTATGGTCAGGAGGATAAATGTGAGGAAGGTGCTCGTGCTGCCGGGCACGCAGCTCTCGCGTGTCGGCGTGAAGTTCATCCGCAAGCATGAGAGGCTTGCAAGGTGGTTCAAGAGGCTTGCTATGGAGTACTCGGCTAAGCTGCTTGCGAGGGTTGTGCCCCGCGGCACTATATTGAGGGGCCTCTACGTCGAGCGGTACGAGCCCAGGCTTGGTGTAACATTCGCCAGGCAGACGGGGAGCTACCCGGTTGTCGCGGAGCTGCCGTGCAGGATAGAGGGGAGGGCAAGAATAGACGTTTATGTATACGCGCATGCCGGCAGGAGTGTTAGGGCGCTGCCTCTGCCCCTCGACGCTAACCGTGCAAGCCTGGGCGCGCTGAGCAGGCTGCTTGGCCGCGACCAGGCGCTCCGCCTGG
>JAADFC010000144.1 GCA_013153105.1 Thermoproteota archaeon | reverse complement strand
GACGGCGACCGGCAGGGAGGCGCCGTCTAGGAAGAGGCTGAACACCCCCAGCCCCGGAATCCTAGGCGCCCACGGGTCCACGGCGACCGCGCCAGAGAGCACAGCCGCGAGGGCCGGGGCGAGCAGCAGCCCAGCCAGAACCCACGACGCCAGCGCCACACCAGCCTGGAGCCTCGGCCTCTCACCCAGCACCGCAGCCGCCAGGCCGGATGCGAGGGGCGCAAGCCACGACGCCCAGAGGAGGGGCGCGCCGAGCACCGCCTCCCTAGCCGCGACCAGCTCCGCCACCCCACCCCACCCCACGGCCTCCACGGGGTTAGGCTAGCCGCGGACCTCCCGGAGGAGGTCCACGTCGAGGCTACCCTTACGGCGGTAGACGAGCACGAGTATAGCCGCGACAATAGCTATCTCAGCTATGGTGAGGGCTATCGTTGCTATGAGGAGCGAGTAGAACCCCGGGTCGGCGCCGGAGACGAAGCCTATGTACGCCGCGGAGAGGATGACAGAGTTGAACAGCACCTCTATCGAGACCACGAGCCTGAGCAGGGTCCGGGACGAGAGCACCCCGTATATCCCAGCCGCGCTCCCCACGAGCGCGGCCAGGTAGACCATGAGCGCGAGAGCCTCCGACACGCCGGCCCCGCCCCGCAGCGCTGGAGGCAAGCCGCCCCCCGATGGTGGGAGGGCGCCCTCCAGCGGGCGCCGGCGGGGCGGGTTAAAGCGGCTCCCATACGGCTACCGCATGGAGCCTCCGCCGGCCCTGGTCGAGGAGGCTGCGGGGCTCCGCGCCAGGGCCACAGCCTCCACGAGCACCGTCGCTATAGCTATCACCATCAGTATCGTGCACAGCCAGCAGCTCAGGAGAGCCTCCCCAGCATCCCTAACCGAGACCCGCACCCCGCCCGGCCTCCCCCCGGAGAGGCCCTGCACCAGCAGCGGCGCCTGCAGCGCAGCCGCGGCCATGACCGCGAGCAGGAGCCTCCCCGGCATCCAGGGCCGGGGCTCGCTCCCCGAGCCCAGCAGCATCACTATAACAGCGAAGAGGGTCACAGCAGTCCCAATGTATATCACCACGTGGAACACGGCGACGTAGGTGTAGCCGAGCATCGCCAGGACAGCCGCCACCCCCAACGCGGCCACGACAAGCCAGGAGACAATGTGGATACTCCTCCTAGCCACTATAGCACCTATACTCCCAGCAGCCACCGCAGCCAGGGAGACGGTGTAGGCGAGAGCCTCGAGAGCCTCCACCAGCGGCCACCCCCAGGAGGTCTAGGCCTCAACCCTCTCGTAGCGGAGCCCCCGGTCCGGGTCCACCACCGCCCGCAGCCTCGGCCTCCCCGGCTCCCGCTCCTCCCGGAGTATACGCTTGCTCCACACCGCCCACTCCACCGGGTCCATGTTCATCGAGGGCACATCCTCGTAGACGCGGTCGTGTATGATGCTCGTCTCCAGCGCGTCCACCGGGCATATATCCGCGCAGAGGCCGCAGAAGATGCAGCGGCCCACATCGTAGCCGGGGCGTATCCTCTTGTCCCCCGGCACCCTGTACATCTTGATCGCCCTGGACGGGCATATCTGGGCGCAGAGGCTGCAGCCTATACACCGGTCGTAGTGGAACACTATAACCCCACGGTAGCCGGGCACCCTAGCGTCCTCAGCCTCGAGCAGAGGCATAGCCATGGGAGGCCTCGCCAGCTGCCTCAGCGCCGCGGCTATCGCCTGGAGGTGGCCCCTCACCACCCCGGGGCCCCTGCGCCTGGAGACGCTCCTGCTACCCCACTCCAACCCCCGTCACCCCGCTAGGACGCCCCCGTAGAGGGGGTGGACGGCGGCGCTGAGCACGAAGGCTATCAGGGCGAGGGGGAACAGCTTGCTCCAGAACATCGAGGCGACCTGGTCGAGCCTCATCCTAGCGTAGACTGAGCGTAGGAACACAGCGGCCAGCATCAACGCTACAGTCTTCGCAAACACCGCCGCGCTGCCGAGGAGCGGGTCGCTGAACGGCATCCATCCGCCCAGGAACACGTCGGCGAAGAGCATCATGAGAATGTAGAGCTTCAAGTAGTCCAGCGCCATGGTCAACGCGAACAGCACGCCGCTATACTCGGTGTAGGGCCCCTGCACTATCTCCTGCTCCCCGAGAACAAGGTCGAAGGGCACCCTATCCGCTATCAGCAGCGCGGCGATGAAGAAGAGCAAGGCCGCCACAGGGTTAGCGACTATCCCCGGCACCCCAGCCGCAGCCTGGGCTTCAACTATCTCGACGAGATCCATGGTGCCGTACATCATTGCGGCGGCTAGCAGGCTGGCGAGCAGCGTCACCTCCCCCGCCACGCTCACCAGGATCTCCCTCGCCGCGCCTATCTGGGTGAACTTGTTGTTGGCGGCCCACCCCATAACGACTACGAGCAGGGGGGCCAGGCCGAGCAGCGCGTAGGCGACGAGGAGCCCCACGCTGCTCCGGAACCCGTAGACGCCGGGGCCGCCGGGCACCACGGCGAGAGCCATGGCGGTTACGGCGAACCCCAGCACCGGCGCGAGGATGAAGCTGTACCGCTCCACCTGCCTGGGTATTATAACCTCCTGGAAGGCTATCCTCACACCATCGGCGAGCAGCTGCAGCGCCCCGCCAAGCCTCGGCGAGACATAGTAGGGCCCGACCCTCATCTGCACCCTCGCCGTTATCTTACGCTCTGCCCATATGATGAACAGTGCCACCACGGTGAACGCCAGCAGCCCCGGGTAGACGAGGGGCGCGAACACGCTCCTCGCAAGCCACACGGGCACCCCGAGCAGCCCCGCCAGCCACGCCACGGGGTCGGCCACGGCCCAGCCCCTCCCCTCTCACCGGTCACCCTCCGGGGGGAAGTAGTCTATGCTCGCGTATATCGCGGGGACATCCATCAACGTGTGGCCCCTGCTCAGCACGTCGAAGAGCACCAGGTTCCTGGCGCTCGGAGTCACAATCCTCAGCCGGTAGGGCTTCATCCCGCCGTCGCTGACCAGGAAGTAGGTCACCTCCCCCCTCCCCATCTCGCCCCTGGCCAGCACCTCGCCCGGCCTCGTCTTCAGCCTCACATACCCGCCCGGCAGCTTGACGCGGCCCTTCTCCAGCCAGTGCCTAACCGCCGGCGGCACCGTCTTCGCGTAGCGCTCGGCGAAGAAGGGGCCCTCCGGCATCTCCCGCAGCGCCCTCTCTATAAGCTCCATGCTAGCCTCTATCTCCCGCAGCCTCACCCACACCCTCTCCAGCGCGTCCCCCTCCCGGCCCACCACCGGCTCGAAGTCCAGCTCCCCGTAGGCCGCGTAGCCGGTCATCCTAGCATCGTAGGCGACGCCGCTCGCCCGCAGGTTCGGCCCCGTAGCCCCAACCGAGACCGCGACGTCGCGGGGGAGGACGCCGACGCCCTCCAGCCTCCCCCGGACCACGGGGTTGTTGTAGAATATCGCATCGTACTCCCGGAGGCGCCTCTCCATGTAGCGCCGCGCCTTCTCGAACGCGTCCCGGAACCCCTGCGGCAGGTCCCTCCTGACACCCCCGAATATAGGGTAGGTGTGGGTGAGCCTGGCGCCGGTGAGCATGGAGGCGAGGTGGAGCCAGACCTCGCGGTCCCCCATGGCCCACATGTACATGGTTGAGTGGTTGAGGAAGATGCCGCCTATAGCGAGGCCGTAGAGGTGGCTCGCTATCCTGTTCAGCTCGCAGAGTATGGTGCGGAGATACCTGGCCCGGGGCGGCGGCTCTACCCCGAGGAGCCTCTCCACAGCCTCCACGTAGGGGAGGGTGACGTTGCACGCGTCTATAATAGTCATACGCTCTATGAGGCTGATAACCCTGACATACTCCCTCATCTCGGAGAGCTTCTCAACCGTGCGATGCACATACCCCACGTCGGGGTCGACCCGGACCACAATGTCGCCGTCAAGGTAGACTATGAGCCTCATATGCCCCGAGGCCGGGTGCTGCGCGCCGATAAACAGCTCCACAACCTTGAGGCCGCCCCGCTCCCCCAGCCCCCGCCCCTCCATCCCGGGAAGCTCGAGAGCCGCCAAGGCAGCCCGTAACCCCCCAGGGAAGCCCCGCCGCCCCAGGCCGCCCCCCAGCAGCGCCGGGGGGCCTCTGGAGGCCGCAAG
>JAADFC010000096.1 GCA_013153105.1 Thermoproteota archaeon | reverse complement strand
ACTCAACAGCCTCACGCAGCTGCTGCTTCACATCCTCAAGCCCGCCAATATCATCCCAATGAACCTCCGGAACCTCAATATAGATCTCCCTTATGAGGCTCGGCTGCACATACTTCATGGCCTCAAGGAAGTCGGCCATGGTTACCTTCAGCTGCTTCAGCACCTCCGCGGGTATCGGCTTGTTCAGGTCTATCTTGCCGCTCTTTATGAAGCGGCGCAGCGCGCTCATGGCAGCCTCCTTGACGAGCGCCGCGAGGTCGGCGCCGGTGTAGCCGTGGGTCATCTCAGCTATCTTGTCCAGGTCCACGTCCTCGGCGAGGGGCATGTTGCGCACGTGCACCTGGAGTATCTCCTTCCTGGCCCTCTTGTCGGGCGGCCGTATCTCTATCTCACGGTCGAACCTGCCGGGCCTCCTCAGCGCGGGGTCGATGGCGTCCGGCCTGTTGGTGGCGCCTATCACTATCACCCTGCCCCTCTCCTTGAGGCCGTCCATGAGGGTCAGCAGCTGCGCTACGACGCGCTTCTCAACCTCGCCGGTTACCTCCTCGCGGCGGGGCGCTATCGCGTCTATCTCGTCGATGAATATTATGCTGGGGGCGTTCTTCTGTGCCTCCTCGAATATCTCCCTCAGCCTCTGCTCGCTCTCACCATAGTACTTGCTCATTATCTCCGGGCCGTTGATGGCTATGAAGTAGGCTCCTATCTCGTTAGCCAGCGCCTTGGCGAGCAGCGTCTTGCCGGTGCCCGGCGGGCCGTAGAGGAGTATACCCTTAGGCGGCTCTATGCCCAGGTGCTTGAACAGCTCCGGGTGCTTCATAGGCAGCTCGACTATCTCCCTTATCTTCTCCTTGGCCTCCTCGAGGTCGCCTATATCCTCCCAGGTCACCCTCGGTATGCCGCGGCGGAGCTGCTCCTCCTTCACAGGCTCCTCCTTTATCTCCAGCTGCGTCTGGTCGGTGATGTAGACGAACTGGCTGGGCTGCGTTGAGACTACCACCAGCCTCAGGCCGGTGCCGAGCACGGGGACTATTATCGTCTCGCCCCTGGTGACGGGCTTGCGGAGCAGGAACTCCTTCACGTAGTCTACGAAGTCCCTGCTGAACCTTATGGGCTCGGTGGGGGCTAGCACCACCCTCGTGGCGGGCTGGACGTTGCTCGCCTTCCTAACGGTGACCATGTCGCCGACGCTGGCGCCTATAGCCTCCCTTATGAAGCCGTCTATCCTGATTATGCCGGGGTCGTCGCTGGGCGGGAGCGGCCAGACCTGCGCCACCGCGACGCCCTTCGGGCCCTCGATCTCTATGAAGTCTCCTACCTCGACGCCGAGCTTGCTCATGGCGTCACGGCTTATCCTCGCTATCTTCCTGCCCACGTCCCTGCTCCGGGCCTCCGCGACGCGGAGCTGTATCTCGGGCGGCACCCCTTCATGCACCCCCGCTCTTTGCAGCGAAGGGGCACGGTTATATAATCATGGTTAATGGAGCCGCGGGCGGCCCTGCCCGCTCTCCAATTTTAAATACTGAAGCCTCCCCGGGTGGGTGGCGGGTGGCGACAGTGGCGTCTGCGCAGGAGGTCATTAACAGGCTTCTCAAGGCCGTGGAGAAGGGCGAGGAGATGATAGCGGAGGTTGAGGCTGAGGTCGAGAAGGATACCGCCGCGCTGCTCGCGAGGGCTGACGAGTACGCGAGGAGGCTCTCCGAGGAGGCGAACAAGATTATCGAGGAGTACCGTGGGAGGATGCTCCGCGAGGCGGAGGCGAAGATAGAGGAGCTCGCCAGGAGCTTCGAGGAGAGGGAGAGGAGCGAAGTGGAGAAGCTCCGCAGCCGGATAGCCGAGCGCCGCGAGGCAGCTGTCAAGGCTGCTCTTGAGGTGCTGGCGGAGGCGATTAGGGGTTGACCCGGTATCCCATGCTCGGGGTGGAGTACCTCTACCCGAAGGTTCTCGCCTCCCGGCAGCTGAGCTACGAGGATGACCTGCGGGCGCTGCTGGCCCAGTACACGGAGGATGAGACCACCCTGCAGCTCTACGCTGCGACCAAGCTCGCCCGGTTCCTGCCGGAGGGCGGCCGCGTGGAGGAGCCCAGCGCGGTTGAGATGGCTGCCCTCCGCTACTATGTGGCCGCGCTGGAGAAGTTCCGTGAGAGGCTGCCGCCCCGGGCTGGGCCTCTCTTCGAGGCGTACCGAGTCTATGTGGTCGCCAGGGACGTGGAGCTGATAGCCAGGAGGATGCTGCAGGGCCGCCCGCTGCCCGGGCCCGGGGAGCTGGCCTACCCCGAGGCGCCGGAGGTGCAGGCGGCGAGGAGGAGGGCCGAGGAGGAGGCCCCGGTCGTGGAGGTTCTACGCGCCGCGGGCCTGGCGGAGGCTGCGAGGCTGCTGGAGAAGGCGCGGGACGTGGAGGCCCTCCTCAGCCCCGCGGTGGACGCGGAGATAGTCTCGAGGCTCGAGGCCGCCAGGGCCGCCGCCTCCACCCCCGAGGGGAGGAGGATACTGGAGAACCGCGTCGACATCCACGCCGCCCGCGCCGCAGCCGCGCTGGCCGCGGCGAGGCCCGGGAGGGAGCTGCTTAGCCTCTACCGGGGGGTGCTGCGCGGCCACAGGCTCCAACTCGACCAGCTCATGGAAGCCGCTGAGACGGGCGACCTGGAGGCCCTGGAGAAGCTTCTCGTGGAGACGCTGCAGGGCAGGGTGCCGGAGGAGCTGCCGCCCCTGGAGGCGTTCACCGCGCAGCTGAGGAAGGAGAACCGCCGCCTCGCCGCCGGGCTGCCCTACCGGGAGCCGCTCACCTACGACACCCTCGTGGGGCTCCTGGAGACCCTGCTCCTAGACGAGGAGGACGCTGTGATCATAGCCCTGGCGGGCTACAGCAGGCAGAGGAAGAGCATTGTAGCCGAGCTGGTCAGCCTCTAGCCCCAGCTCCCAGGCGCCCCTCCCCTTAACAGCCGCACCCCTCCCCCGCCGGGCGGGGAGGGGTGCTCCGGCGTGGCGCAGCGTAAGCGTGTGGTCATCCTCGGCGCCGGTGGAAGGGATTTCCACGTCTTCAACACCGTGTTCCGGGACAACCCCTCCTACACGGTTGTCGCCTTCACGGCGGCGCAGATACCGGGTATAGAGTGGCGCCGGTACCCTCCAAGCCTGGCGGGGCACCGCTACCCCGACGGTATCCCGATTGTGCCGGAGGAGCTTCTTGAGAAGATTATAGCCGAGGAGGCTGTCGACGAGGCTGTGCTCGCCTACAGCGACCTCACCTACATGGAGGCGGGGCACCTGGTCAGCAGGGTGCTCGCCGCCGGCGCCTCGCTCCGCATAGTCGGCCCGAGGGAGACTATGCTGAGGAGCATCCTCCCCGTGGCCGCCGTCACCGCGACCAAGACTGGGTCGGGGAAGAGCACCCTGTCCCGGGCGCTGGCCCGGGAGGCGCAGCAGCGGGGGCTGGCGTCGGTGGTTGTGAGGCACCCGATGGCCTACGGGGACCTGGAGGCCAGGAAGCTGATAGTAGTGCAGGCGCCGGAGGAGCTTGACAACTACCCGCTCACGCTGGAGGAGAGGGAGGAGTTCGAGCCCTACCTCGACCTCGGGGTGCCTGTGCTCGCCGGCATAGACTACGGCCTTGTGCTCAGGGAGGCGGAGAGGCTCGGCGACCTCCTGATATGGGACGGGGGCAACAACGACCTCCCCTTCATAAGGCCCGACCTATGGATAGTTGTTGCCGACGCCACCAGGCCGGAGACGGTTGACACGACCTTCCCGGGCGAGGCCAACGTAAGGCTCGCGGAGATAGCCGTGATAACCAAGGCGTCCACCGCGGGAAGGGAGCGGGTCGAGGAGACCCGGAGGCGGCTCCTCAGGGTAAACCCGAGGCTCGAGATAGCCGTGGCCGACCTGGAGGTTAAGGTGGACCGGCCCGAGCTCGTCGAGGGCAAGAAGGTAGTGGTCGTCGAGGACGCGCCCACCGTCACCCACGGCGGCGCAGCGACCGCGGCGGGCTACGAGGCCGCCCGGAGGCTCGGCGCGGAGGTCGTAGACCCGAGGCCCTACGCGGTGGGAGCGATAAAGGAGGCCTACGAGAAGCACCCCCACATGGGCCCCGTGGTCCCCTCCCTCGGCTATACTGAGAAGCAGCTGAGGGACCTGCAGGAGACCCTCAACCGCGTCC
>JAADFC010000022.1 GCA_013153105.1 Thermoproteota archaeon | reverse complement strand
CCTAGCACGACCAGGCTGAGAGGCTTCTCCAGCCTCTCCATAGCCCTGCCGAGCCTCTCCGCCCAGAAGACGAGCAGCCCCACGTAGGGGAGCTCGAAGGCCATGTGGCCCAGGGCCACCAGCAGCCCCCCAGCCGCCCCCAGCCCCGCAGCCCCCACCGCGACAGCAGCGGCGGAGAGCGCCCCGGGGCTGAGGGCGCCGCTCGGGGTGACGATGAGAGTCTCAACCACCACCCGCCGCAGCCCAGCCCCTCCCCGCTGCAACCCCCGACACCGCCGCGCCGGGCTTAGCCGCGCCTCCTCCAGGCGGGGACGCCCCTCACCATTAACTCCTCGGCCCTCCCCAGCGCTGCCAGGCCACGCAGCAGCGCCCGGACGGTGGGGCAGAGTATCGAGTAGACCCTCCTGCTGGAGTGGTAGCCGGTCGCCTCCGCGAGCCTTGCAGCGACCTCGTCGGCGTAGACAGGCTCCTCCAGGGGCCCGGGGAGCAGCCTCTCCACAAGCCCCAGCATGCCCCTAAGCTTGTCCATGTTGGCCTCCACCAGGCGCCTCGCATCCCGGCCCTCCACGGGCTCGCCGTGCCCCGGCACCAGCGCGTCGACCTCGAGGCCCCGGAGCCGCTCCAGCGTGGAGAGCCACGCGAGGCTGTCGACGTGGTAGAGGAAGGGGGAGTGCTCCAGGTAGCTCCACCCGTAGACGGTGTCGCCGGCGGCGAGCAGCCTCCCCCCAGGCGCCTCGAGCACGTAGACCATGCTCCCCGGCGTGTGCCCCGGAGCCTCGACGGCCTCGACCCCCGGCAGCACCCGCCCCGGCTCCACCACGGCGTCCACAGGCACCCCGCCGCCGGTGAAGTACCTGGTGACAAACCGCTCCTCAACCGGGCCCGCCCAGCAGAGGGTGACCATCCAGTAGAGCCTGGGCTCCTCCACGAACCCCCTACACAGCCTGGGCGCGTACACCCTCGCGCCCCGCCCGCGGAGGAGGCGGGCGGCGCTGAAGTGGTCCCAGTGCCCGTGCGTCACCAGCACCGTGGAAGCCTCGACGCCCGGGTCGAGGGAAGGGTCCACAACCACGCCACGGTGGGCGACCGTGTTAACCCCCATGTGCCCTTCGCAGACCAGGGCGCCGAGGAGCCTGGCGCAGCCCCCGCCGGCGGCCACCCCGCCCCCCAGGGGCGGGTAGGAGCAGCCAAGGCCTTAAACAAGCGTTTAGGATGCGGGAAGCAGCGGCCGCGGCCCCCGATATATTACGGCAGACCGAAACCGGGGTCGACGCCAGCGGGGCCCCTCCCGGGGAGCGTGGGGCCACACGCGCGCCGCGTTCACGCTGTGAATGCGCAGCGCTACGGGGTGTGGCTCGGCTTGGCCGAGCAGCCTGCCGGCATGGGAGGCGTGCCGGGCTACCGTCCGGAGGCGAGCGTCCTCCGCGATATAGAGTCGATGCTCCGGAGCCGGAGCCTCGTCGAGAGGATCGTCGAGAAGATTAAGCGGCTGGCCCCGCTGGCTGCGAGGAGGGTCGGGCAGACGCCGATAAAGATAATGGACTTCTGTGGCACCCACGAGTACACGGTCACGCACTATGGTATCAGGAGCCTGATGCCCCCCGAGGTAGAGATCGTAGCGGGGCCCGGCTGTCCCGTCTGCATAACCCCCGCCTACTACGTGGACGTCATGATAAAGCTGAGCCTCGAGGGTGTACGCGTCTACACCTACGGCGACGCCTACAAGCTGCCGGGCAGCGGGAGGAGGGGCAGGGACATCAGGAGCCTCGAGGAGGCCCGCGCCGCGGGCGGCGATGTGGTGGTGGTATACAGCGTGCTAGACGCGATAAAGATGGCGAGGGAGGACGACAAGCCCGGGGTCTTCTTTGCGGTCGGCTTCGAGACCACTGCACCGGCCACGGCGAGTCCCGTCGTGGCGGGTATTGTGCCGAAGAACCTGGCCATACTCAACGTTCACAGGCTGACGCCGCCCATAATGAGGTACACCTTCGAGACGCACCGCGACAACCCGATTAGGGGCGTGATAGCCCCCGGCCACGTCTCCACGATAGTAGGCGCAAAGGCCTGGAGGTTCGTGGTGGAGGAGTATGGTATACCCACCGTTGTAGCCGGCTTCGAGCCGGTAGACGTGCTCCTGGCTATACTCGAGATACTGAGGCAGCTCGCCGAGGGCAAGCCGAGGCTGGTGAACGAGTACAGCCGCGCGGTCACCTGGGAGGGCAACGTGAAGGCGCAGCGGATGATAGAGGAGTGCTGCGAGGTCGTCGACGCGGCCTGGAGGGGCATAGGCTTCGTGCCCAGGAGCGGCCTCGCCTTCCGCGACAAGTACCGCGAAGTCGACGCGCTCCACCAGTATGGGATAAAGGAGCTGACCCCGGAGGAGTGGCGCTACGACCTCCCGCCCGGCTGCCGCTGCGCGGAGGTCACCCTAGGCATAGCGAAGCCCACCGACTGCCCACTCTTCATGAAGACGTGCACACCCGGCACCCCCTACGGGCCGTGCATGGTTAGCAGCGAGGGAGCCTGCGCCGTCTGGGCCCGCTTCGGCGGCGGGGGCCTCGCCGAGGAGATAGCCCGGAGCCTCGGCATAATGTAGCCCGGGCTCTACCGCTTGGGGTGTGGAGCCGTGTGCCTCGGCATACCGGCTGAGGTGAAGGAGGTCCGCGGCCACGTGGCGGTGGTGGACTTCGGCGACGGCGTGCTCCGGGAGGTCGACGCGGGGGCCATAGAGGACCTTAAGCCGGGTGACCTCGTGATAGTCCACGCGGGGGTCATTATAGAGAGGCTGAAGGGCCGCGAGGCGGAGGAGCTGGTGAGGAACATCCAGGAGTTCATAGAGGAGCTGGAGCGCAGGGCGGAGGAGCTCGCCAGGCTGTACGGGCTCCCAGAGGCTGGAGCCGGGGCGGCGCCGGTGGGGGGTGGCGAGGGTTGACCTGGTATATCAGGCTGTGGAAGTTCGTCACCCTCGCCCACGGGGCGGGGGGTAAGGAGACCGAGGAGCTTGTCAGGAACCTGATAGTGCAGAAGGTGCCTCCGGAGCTGTGGAAGGTTGGCGAGGACGGCGCGGGCCTCGACGCGCTCGACGACTCGGCCCTCATACCCCTGGGCGGCGGCCGCTACCTGGCGGTGACCGTGGACAGCTACACGGTTAAGCCGATCTTCTTCCCTGGCGGCGACCTGGGGAAGCTGGCGGCGAGCGGCACGATAAACGACCTGCTCATGGCCGGCGCGAGGCCGGTGGCGGCGCTCGACGCTATAGTGGTCGAGGAGGGGTTCCCGGTCGAGGACCTGAACAAGATTGTGGAGAGCTACGTGGGGACCCTGGCGGAGAACCGGGTGGCCCTCATAGGCGGCGACTTCAAGACCATGCCGAAAGGCCAGCTCGACGGTATCGTGATAGCCTCGATGGGGATAGGCTTCACGGAGCACCCGATAGTGGACAGGAACATAAGGCCCGGCGACAAGATAATAGTGAGCGGCTACCTCGGCGACCACGGCGCGGCGATACTAGCGGCCCAGCAGGCCGTCGGCGTGGACCTAGGCGTGGAGAGCGACGTGAAGCCCCTCACAGACCTCATGCTCCCCCTCCTCGACCGCTACGCCAGCTACATCCACGGCGCAGGCGACCCCACCCGCGGCGGGCTCGCGATGCTCGTCAACGACTGGGCAGAGAAGACCGGCACTGTGATAGTCATAGACGAGGCCAGGGTGCCGGTTAGGCCGCAGGTTAAGGAGTACGCCGAGATGCTCGGCGTGGACCCGCTAAGCCTAGCCAGCGAGGGCGCGGCGGTGCTGGCGGTGGCGCCGGAGAAGGCGGAGGAGATAGTGGAGTTCATGAGGAGCCTCGGCTACGAGCAGGCCTCCATCATAGGCGAGGTCTACGAGGCCAAGGACCCCAGGCACCGGGGCAGGGTGCTCCTCCGCAGCGTCACCGGGGGAGTGCGCATACTGGAGCCGCCGAGCGGCGAGATAGTCCCGAGGATATGCTAGCCCTCGCCTGGCACGGTTCCCCACGGTTTTGACGCTGGACCCGGTCCCTCCCGGGGCGTCAAGGGTGCCCGTCTCCATGGGCGGCAGGGTTGCGCTGCGCCTCCGCGTCGTCGGGGTGGTGCAGGGCGTCGGGTTCCGCCCCTTCGTCTACCGGCTCGCCGTGAGCCGCGGCGTGGCGGGGTATGTGCGGA
>JAADFC010000006.1 GCA_013153105.1 Thermoproteota archaeon | reverse complement strand
GCTCGTATATCCCTAAGAGCATCCTTATAGTGGTGGACTTGCCAGCCCCATTGGGGCCGACAAGCGCGGTGACACGGCCACGGCTAACCCGCAGAGACACGGGGCCCACGCGGGGCCCCCCACGGAACCTCTTCACAACCCCCCGCAGCTCGGCGACGGGGTCACATCCCCTCTCCGCCGCCACCCCCGCCCCCGCCGCGCCGAGGCGGCTGGAGGACAAGTATACTCCTCTCCTCCGGCAGCCCGTCCCTCGACAGGTCGACGCTGCTGGACTCCAGCCTAACCACACGCCACTTCTTCGCGTAGCGGAGGAAGCTATCGAGAGGCTCCAGCGGCAGATGCATCCCGGGAAGCCAGTAGTGCATCGGCACAACCACACGGGCCCCGAGGGCCTCGGCGGACTCTAGAGCCTGCCTCGGGTGCAGCGTATAGACCCCGCCGGCGGGTACAAGGGCCACATCGACTGGCCTCAGCTCCTCAACCTCTCGGTCAACCAGCCTCCTACCGAGATCCGAGAGGTGGACTATGACGAGCCCGCCCACCTCAACACGGTAGGCGACCACGTACCCCCTCAGCCTGCCCTCGAACTCGTCGTGCGGCAGCCTCACACCCTTAACCCTAAAGGGTTCCAGGGTGAAGACGCCGGTCCCCTCTCTCACCACCCTGGCGCCCGCAGCCGCAAACGGCTCGGCGGCATTGTGGTCGTAGTGCTCGTGGCTCACAAGAACATAGTCAGGGTTCGCTCGAGGAGGCTCAAAGCCTACGCCGAGGCTGCCCCCGTCATGCGGGTCTATGAGGAGGCTCCGCCCCCCGTAGACTATCTCGAAGCACGCGTGGCCGTGCCAGCGGAGGGTTACCCTCGACAAGCCCGCCCCACCCTACACGCTGGAGGAAAGAATGAGACGCAAACCCGGAAACCCGGCTGCTAGCCATCCCCCGGCAGGGATGAAAGGTGTGGCCTGCCCGGCTTCTAGGCGGGGCGGTAGCCGGCGAGGCTTATCACAGCCCTCGCCTGGGCCTTGGCTATAATCCTAGGGGCGTTGGAGACCGCGTAGCGGCAGAGGACGAGTCCGCCCCTCTGGACGCACAGTATCTCGTCGCTAGGAAGCTTCCGCAGCGCATCCAGGTTGACCTGCACAGTCTTCTCTAGGACCTTGGCTATCCTGTGCTCGTAGGTCTTCTGGCTGAGCGAGTTGGCCGCGATGTATATGTTGAGAGCCGTTTCCTCGTCTTCGAAGCCCACCAGGCCGCGGCGCCAGAGGCTGGCGAGGAAGGCGGCGGCGGCCTTGTAGTCGCCGACGAGGCTGCCGAACTCCTTGAACTTGAACGAGCCGGAGCCCTTGGCCGCGGCTGTGACGAGCGAGTATACAAGCCTAGCCAGCTTGCCCTCGTCGAGCCTTATAATACGCTTCTTCGCCCTGATCCTAAGCTCCGGGGCCGGTATGGCGTAGACGCGCAGCAGAGCCTCGCCCTTCTCAAGAGCCTCCTTCGCCTGGCTCACCTGGCCGGCGATAACATCAGCCACATCAACACGGGCTATCTCCTGCGCCATCTCGCTGTACACCTCCGAGGCCCAAGTACCGCGACACCCGGCGGCGGCACCCTACTTATTCAACCCTTACGCCTCCCGGCCGCTGGTCCCACACGCCCGGCCCGCCACGGCGTCTCCCCGGCTTGGCATGGCGGTCAGGGAGAACCGTCCTCACGGCGGCAGGGGTGTCCCAGAGTGTCCGAGGGGCTTGCCGGCAGGCTGTCCAGGGCCTTTAGCGTGGTGGCGGAGGCTTTCGCCGGCCGACTAGGGTTCCTGGAGAGGTGGCTCTTCATAAGCTTTGTAACAGCGTTGTCGTCGTCGCTGTTCATAGGAATCTTCTACTTGGCACTAAAGATTGTTGTTGCAGTGTCTGCTGTCATTCACGGGGTTAGCCCGGAGAAGCTGCACTACACGACGGACTACGCCATACTAGCCCTAACAACGAGGAACTATACGGCGATAGCGGTAACGGTCCTAGGGTTCACAGCGCTTGCAAGCCTGATAGTATACCGGCTCGCCCCCGAAGCTGAGGGCGGCGGCACCGACGCGGTTGTAGAGGCTTACCACCACCGCGGCGGGATGATAAGGCCCAGAGTGGCCATAGTCAAGGCCGTAGCGTCGGCGCTACTGTTGGGCGGGGGCGGCAGCGGCGGCCCCGAGGGGCCTGCGGTGCAGATAGGCGGCGCCTCCGGCTCGCTCGTAGCCAAGCTCCTCGGACTCAGTGTTGAAGAGCGAAAGATAGCGCTCATAGCTGGGGTTGCTGCAGCGCTGTCGTTCATCTTCCAGAGCCCGGTGGGCGCGGCGATATTCGCCGTAGAGATACTGTACATGTACGATATAGAGGCGACAGCCCTCGTCCCATCGCTGATGGCTTCGGTTATAGCCTACAGCCTCTCCCTCCACATCCTCGGGCCGGGCTATAAGCTGCCGTCAATCGAGCTGCCCGACTTGCTCACGCTCTATGACTTCGATGCCGTTGCTTCATATATACTGCTCGGGGTATTCATAGCGCCCTTCGCGTACCTCTACATATACGCCATGAGGACCGTTAAGGAGGCCTCGGGGCGCCTTGTCGAGAAGGGTGTCCCCATCTACGCCAAGCCGCTCGTGGGCGCGGCTGCGGCGATGCTGCTGGGGCTGATGCTCCCCCAGGTGCTGGGGATAGGCGAGGAGTACCTGGCCGAGTCCCTCCGGAGGTTCCAGCACCTCCTCCCTCCCCCCGGCCTGGATACTGTGAGCATCACGCTCCTCCTGGCGTTGGCTGTAGCCAAGATAGTGGCGACCTCCCTGGTGGTCGGAAGCGGCGGCAGCGGCGGGCTGCTGGCGCCAGGCCTCTATGCGGGCGCCATGGCCGGCATGGCTTTCGGCCTCCTGGTATCAGACTACACCGACGTAGGCCCGGCCCTCTACGCCTACCTGGGCATGGCGGCGCTGTTCGGGGCGGCGTCAAACATACCCCTGGGCATGTCGTTCATGGTCGCCGAGATAGGTGGTAGCCCCGCCCTGGTGGTGCCTGCGCTGGTGGCGTCCTATACGGCGCACATGCTGGTGCGGGGGGTGAGCATTGTAGAGTCACAGCTGCCGCACCGTGTGCCCCCGCAGGTGTTCACCGCGGAGACCCTCCTCGCGCTCCTGCGGGAGCGTAGGGTCTGCGTGCCGGTGGAGGAGGCTGCTTCACGCACAGTGGTCGTAGCTCGCTGGGATGAGCCGCTCTCCCAGGTGGCCCGCCGGCTGCTCTCGGCAAGGCACCGTGTCGCGGTGGTGGTCGACGATGAGATGAGGGTGCTCGGTGTGCTCGACATAGCCTATGCGGGCATCGACCTGCGGTACGCGCTCAGGAGCAGCGAGCCGGTATCGGAGATGACGCTGGTTACAGCGCCTACAGTGCTGAAGGGCTCGTGCATGGATAGGGCCCTCGAGCAGATGATAATATACGGCACCGACTACGTTGTGGTCGTGGACGAGAACAGGAGGTTCATAGGCTTCGTCCACGTGGAGGACATAGTCTCGCTGGTCTCTCACATGATAGTCGCAGAGACGGGCGCGGGGAGGCAGAGGAGCCGGCGCGGAAGAGGGCTCGGCGACTCTACCCTTCCCCACCACAGCCCGTCGGCGCCGCCCGAGCAGCCCTAGGCGGCGATGGGCCTCCTCACAGCCCAGCCCCGAGCCTCCGGAGGGAGTTGCGGTGATTAGCTCCCCGGGGGCGGGGCGTAGAAGAGTGTACGCTTGCTGGAGGGAGCCGGCTGGGGGCGGTGAAGTGGAATCCGGGAGCGAAACCCCCGCCGCTGGGGGCGGGGGTGGTGGCGACCGCGTACTTGGCGGAGCCCCCGCCCGTCTTCCGGGCCTCGACTTCTACGAGTGGTCTCGCGGCCTCCACCCGGCCCGCCTGGCCGCCCTCTATGAGCTAGTGGTGGTCGCCGGCGACGACTTCTGGGTTCCAAGCCTGGTTGCGGAGCTGCAGGCGTTGGGTGTGGAGGCTGTCCACTACCCGCTCCGCGCGGACGATGCGCCCACCGTCTACTCCGCCCTCGGCGTGGCGGGGCTGCTGGCGGGGGCGCGGCGGGCCGCGGTGGTCGACGCGGGGCCCGGCGCGCTGCTCGCGGCCCTACACGCCCTGGTGAACCTGGGCTACTCTCTCAGCGATGTTGCCGGCGTGGGTCTCGTGGAGAGGCTGACGAGCCCGCTTCACTACCGGCTGCTGGTGCTGCTCGACAGCCTCCGCGGAGCCGGTGTCGACTTGTCGGCGGAGGCTGAGAGGTGTAGGACAGCAGCTCTCACCGGCGGCGACGCGGCGGCTTCGGACCGTATCCTCATAGCCTTCGACCTCGAGCGGGGCATCCCCCGGCTGGCTGGCTGCGCGGCTCGCCTATACCTGGGAGACGGGTGCCCCGAGCTTGAAGAGGTGCTCGACGCCCTGGACCCCCATGGCGAGGGTGGGGTGGCTGTTGCAGCGCTTGAAAGGCTGCACGGCCGTCTAGTGCTGCACGTGGGCTGCCGCTTCATGCCCAGGGGCGACCCGTGCCTCCGCGAGCGCGCTGCCCTGGCTGAGGCTGCGCGGCTGCTCTCCAGCCGCGGCCCCCCAGTCGAGCCGGGCGAGATACTCTACCCGGAGGAGGCGGCCTGCATAGCCTACGGCGACGGCTACCCGTGCACATAGCCGGGGCCCGTGCGGCCCTCCACCCGGGGGGATACACGGTATAGACCCGCCCCGGCCTCCATGGGGCGGGGGTGCAGGGCGGCTCTATGGGGGAGTGCAGGGCTGTCCTCGGCATAGACGAGGCGGGCCGCGGGCCCCTCGTGGGCCCCATGGTTGTCGCCGGTATAGCCCTCCCCGAGGAGCTTCTGTACAGGCTCCCCGAGATGGGGGTGCGCGACAGCAAGCAGCTCACACCCGCCTCTAGGAGGCGGCTGGCGGGGGAGATACTCCGCAGGGCCATAGTGGCGGTGATAGTGAAGGTGCCGCCGCGCCTAATAGACAGCGTCAACCTCAACAGGCTCGAGGAGGACACCTTCGCCTACATAGCCGCCAGGGCCAGAGAGCTCCTGGAAGCTAGGGGCTGTAGGCTCCGTGCGGTCTACGCGGACGCGGTGGGGCAGGGCGCCAGGCTCCGGAGGATACTGGAGGAGGCTGCTCCGGGCGCCCGTGTAGTGGCTGAGCCGCGGGCGGACGCCCGCCATCCGCCCGTGGCGGCTGCGAGCATAGTAGCCAAGGTCGAGCGCGACGCCGAGCTTGAGAGGCTGCGCAGGCTCTACGGCGTCCGCGGAAGCGGCTACCCCACCGACCCGGAGACGCTCGAGTGGATACGCGAGGCCTACCAGAGGAACCCCCGCGAGCCGCCCCCCTTCATACGCGGCAGCTGGGCCACGCTACGCCGCATCGCACCCGGCTGGTACAGGCCGAAGGGGCGCGCCGGGCGGAGCCTCCTAGACTACATCGGCTAGCTGCGCCGGTGGGGCTCGGATACGGCCACACTCTTCACCCCGCCCCGGTGGGGCGGTCGGGTAAGCCCACCTGTCGCCACCGCCCCGCCCTTCGGCCGCGGGCTCGGCCGCCTCGTAAATTCGCCCCGCGCGCATCCCCCCGGGCCGGAGAGTGGACCCGGCTTCCCCGGGGTGCGTGGATACTGTGGACCGTTTCGCGAGAGCGCTCATAGACTTCAGCAGCAGGGTACTCTACCATGTAGTGAGCAGGCATGTTAGTCATGATAGGGCATTCCAGGCGGCGCTCCGCGAGAACCGGAGGCTAGCCCGCCTCGTGCCCCTCAAGGTGCTCTACCGGGTGTCCCACGATATAGTATCCGACTACTATACGATAAGGTTCCTCGAGCGCCGGATATACGGCGGCGAGGGCGGCTTCAAGAGGCTGGCCAAGCTGTGGCTCCTGTACCGTGGCCTCGAGAGCGAGCACCTCCAGCGCCACCTGGAGAGCGTTGAGAGGCTTCGCCGCAAGCTGCTCCGCAGCCTGCCGAGGAGCTTTGAGAGCCTCGAGGAGGCGCTGGAGGGGATAGAAGACCCCTACGAGAGGCTGGCTGTGAAGTACTCGTATCCGCGCTGGTTCGCCGAGACTATGGCGAGGCTTCTAGGCATAGAGGAGGCGGAGAAGCTCCTCGAAGCACTCAACGAGGAGAAGTGGTGGATACGCGTCAACACGCTCAAGGCAGACGTGGACGAGGTAGCCGAGCGGCTGATAGAGAAGGGTGTGCTCGTGAGGCGCGACCCCGACCTCGACTACATGCTGGAGGTGGTGGACTTCAACGAGCCCCTCCACCATCTCGAGGAGATGTGGAGGGGCGAGATAGTATTCCAGGACAAGGCCTCCGCGATGGTTGTCGAGGCTTTGAAACCCGAGCCCGGCGACCGCATACTAGACATGGCGGCGGCGCCGGGCGTCAAAGACACCCTGATCATGCAGTTGACGGATAACAAGGCTTATATAGTTGCTGTAGACGCGTCCTGGGAGAGGCTGAAGAGGACCCGGAGGGTCCTCCGCCTATACGGCGTCGACGAGACGAGGATACAGCTTGTACACAGCGACTCGACACGGTTCCTGCCACGCAGGGCCTTCAACAAGGTCATACTAGACGCCCCGTGCACCAGCAGCGGGGCCATAGGCAAGGACCCGGCGATAAAGCTGCACCTAGGCGACCCCAGCTGGGTGCGCAGGTTCCCCCCGCTCCAGGAGGCAATGCTCCAGAACGCCCTGGAGACGCGCGCGACGATAGCCTACGCGGTCTGCAGCCTCCTACACCACGAGGGCGAGGAGCAGCTGCAGAGGATAATCCATCGGATAGAGCTGGAGGACCCCGAGATACCCGGCGCCCCCCCGTACCCACAGTACCGCGGCATCCTAGGCAGGGGCGCCCGCAGGTTCCTCCCCCACCTCCACTCCACCCAGGGCTTCTTCATCGCCCGGCTCCGCCCAGCCTAGCGGGCGCGCAGCCTATAGAGCCGCACTGCCCCGAGAGGGGCGCCCCCCGGGGGGTCAGGGGCCCCGGCGACACCGCCGCCCCACCCGTGCGGCGGGGCTGGGGTGAGCCGGGCGACGAATTGCACGTCCCCACCCTTCTAGCGCTCTAGATGCTCCGCCCCCAGGGCGTGCCCTGGACGCCGGTGATGTGTACACTAGAGGCCGAGGGCGCGGCGTCGACCCGGTGAGGGGAGTCCGGCGCTCTGAGGCCCGCGGCCCCGGGCTTGGAGGGCGCCGTGTTCTTATGCAGGCAGGGCCTCCCCGGGTCTCTCTGGGGTCGCTGGCGAGCCGCCGGCCTAGGCTTGGGGTGGTGGGTGTGGCGAAGACTAGTGGGCGTAAGAAGGAGCCCGTGGGGGGAACCAAGAAGGAGCTTGTGATAGTGGCTAGGCCCGCGATAACGCCCCAGCAGGTTGAGAGGGACGAGAGGAAGCGTAAGCTCATGCTCGTCCTAAAGGCTATGGATGACCAGGGCGGGATATACGAGAGGAGCCTCGTCAACCTCGTCTACTGGCTTAAGACCGAGAAGGGCATAGACCTGGGCTACAACTTCCTCACCGTGGGAGGCGTGCCGTCATCGAAGGAGCTTCACGAGGATATAGTTGCGCTCCTCTACGTGGGCTTCGCAGAGACCAATCCGCGCACGCGTAAGCTGAGGCTCACAAACGAGGGGAAGGAGTTCCTCGAGAAGAAGGGTTACGACAAGGAGTTCTACGAGAAGCTGAAGGCTGCAGTGGACGAGCTTAGGCCCAAGATAGCCGCGCTGGACGCGCAGATAGAGCTGACAACCCTCCTAACCCGCCCAGGCCCCAGGCGCCGCCGCTTCTAGACCGGCCACGCCCATCCACGCCGTTTTACTGCCTCAACCACCCACACCTACCCCGGCTTCCCTGGGCTGCTCCCGGCCCCGCCAGCGGCTGTCCTTAACGCCCGCCAGCCGCTGGGCGCTGGGCCAGCCAGGGTGCCACCGTGGCGTTCGGGCGGTGCCGCCCGAGGGTCTACGTCGACTACCGCGAGCGCGGCAGCGGGGTGCCTGAGGCGCTCTCATCGATGGGCGCTGCAGTGGTGTATGAGAGGCTCGGCGTGGGAGACTACGTGGTCTCGGACAGGGTTGCCATGGAGAGGAAGACTGTGCCCGACCTCGCTGAGAGCCTCTTCGACGGAAGGCTCTTCGACCAGGCGAGGAGGCTAGCAGAGTACTACGAGAAGCCGGTCATCATAGTCGAGGGCGACCTCTCGGAGCTCGAGCGCGTCACCGGGAGGGCCCGCCAGGTGCTCCAGGCCCTCGCATCGCTCACGCTCGAGCCCGGCGTGGCGGTGCTCTGGAGCCGCGGCCCCTCGGACACGGCGGCGCTGCTCTACACGCTGGCGTGCAGGGAGCAGGCGGGGGAGAGGAGGCCCGTGGTAGTCAACCGGAAGCCCAGGCTGGAGAGCCTCTGGATGCAGCAGCTCTACCTGGTCCAGTCCCTGCCCGGGGTGGGGCCTAAGCTGGCCGAGAAGCTGCTGGAGAAGATGGGGAGCGTCGAGGCTATATGCAGGGCGTCAGTGGTCGAGCTTGCCAGGGTGCTGGGCGAGGAGCGGGCCCGCCGGGTCTACAGGGTGCTCCACGCGCCCTACACTCCTCCCCGGAGGAGCGGCGGCTCCAGCCGCGGCCGGGGGCACGGCGGGCCATGAGGCCCCAGTATTTATAACGGGGGCAGCCGGCCGCCCCGGCCTCGGGGAGTGAAAGTAATGCGTGTCAAGCATGTAGAGGAGATTCTGCGGATAATGAGGAACCCCGAGCAGATAAGGAACATCGGTATCGTGGCCCACGTAGACCACGGCAAGACCACTACCAGTGACTCGCTGCTCGCAGCCGCGGGCATAATATCGCAGAGGATAGCCGGCGAGGCGCTCGCGCTCGATTACCTCAAGGTAGAGCAGCAGCGCGGCATAACCGTGAAGGCTGCCAACATAAGCCTCTACCACGAGTACCAGGGCAAGCCCTACGTCATCAACCTCGTGGACACGCCGGGCCACGTCGACTTCTCCGGCCACGTGACCAGGAGCCTCCGTATGATGGACGGCTCCATAGTGGTGGTTGACGCTGTTGAGGGTGTGATGCCCCAGACGGAGACCGTGCTCCGCCAGAGCCTCGAGGAGAGGGTCAGGCCGATACTCTTCATAAACAAGGTAGACAGGCTGATAAAGGAGCTGAAGTACACGCCCGAGCAGATACAGCAGAGGTTCGTCGAGATAATAAAGGAGGTCAACAACCTCATACAGCTCTACGCCGACCCGGAGTTCAAGAAGAAGTGGCTCCTCGACCCCCGCTCCGGCATGGTGATATTCGGCAGCGCCCGTGACAAGTGGGGCATATCCATACCAATGGCCCAGAAGAAGGGCATCAAGTTCAGCGACATAATAGAGGCCTACAAGAAGGGCAAGGAGGCTGTAGAGGAGTTCGCCACCAAGGTGGCGCCGCTCCACGAGGTCCTCCTAGACGCTGTGGTCAAGTTCATCCCGAGCCCGAAGGAGGCCCAGAAGTACCGTATACCCAAGATATGGAAGGGCGACCTCAACAGCGACGTGGGCAAGGCGATGCTCGAGGTCGACCCCAACGGCCCCCTCGTCTACGCTATAAGCTTCATGAGGGTCGACCCGAAGATACGTCGCCTCGTGGCGACCGGCAGGATATTCGCCGGCACCCTCCGGCAGGGCGAGGAGGTCTGGCTGATAAACGCCAGGAAGAAGGCCAAGGTGCTCCAGGTAAGCATCTACATGGGCCCCGACCGCGAGGTAGTTGACGAGATACCCGCCGGCAACATAGGCGCAGCGCTGGGCCTCGAGGACGCCCGCGCGGGCGAGACCGCGGTCTCCGTCGAGTACAAGGACAAGGTGCCGCCGTTCGAGAGGCTCCACTACGTCTCCGAGCCCGTGGTGACCGTGGCGGTCGAGCCTAAGAACCCGAAGGACCTGCCGAAGCTTATCGACGCCCTCTACAAGCTGAGCATCGAGGACCCGACGATACAGGTTAAGATCAACCAGGAGACTGGCGAGTACCTCCTCAGCGGCATGGGGCCGCTCCACATAGAGATAGCGCTCTGGTGGCTCAAGGAGACCTTCGGCCTCGAGGTGAAGACCAGCCCGCCCATAGTGGTGTACAGGGAGACGGTGAGGCAGAAGAGCCAGGTGTTCGAGGGCAAGAGCCCCAACAAGCACAACAAGTTCTACATAAGCGTTGAGCCCCTCGACGAGGAGACCATAAAGCTCATACAGAGCGGTGAGGTAACCGAGGACCAGGACGTCTATGAGAGGGCTAAGATACTCAAGGAGAAGGCCGGCTGGGACTACGACGAGGCCAAGAGGATATGGGCCATCGACGAGAACATCAACGTGTTCGTCGACAAGACCACCGGCGTCCAGCACCTGAGGGAGGTGAAGGACACGATTATACAGGCGTTCAGGCTGGCCATGAAGGAGGGCCCGCTCGCCAAGGAGCCGGTTAGGGGCCTCAAGGTGGTGCTCCACGACGCCGTGGTACACGAGGACCCCGCGCACCGCGGCCCCGCCCAGATATACCCGGCGATAAGGAACGCCATCTACGCAGCGATGCTCACCAGTAAGCCGACCCTCCTGGAGCCCATACAGAAGCTCGACATACGTGTGCCACAGGAGTATGTGAGCAACGTGATAGCGGTGATATCGAGGAAGCGTGGTAAGATAATAGACATGCAGGAGTACGGCGTCATGATGAGGATAATAGCCGAGATACCTGTCGCGGAGAGCTTCGACCTCGCCGCGGAGCTGCGCAGCGCCACCCAGGGCCGCGCCTTCTGGGGCACCGAGTTCAGCCGCTGGGCGCCGGTGCCCGACAACATGCTGATGGACATAGTGAGGAAGATAAGGGAGCGCAAGGGCCTGCCGCCGGAGCCGCCGAAGCCTGAGGACTTCATATCCCCGTTCTAAGGCGCCTTTTCCCCTCCCCTCCTGCTCTCCAGACACCTGGTCCCCGGGCCCCTCGCAGCTGCGGTCCAGGCTCAGCCTATTCCACCGTTTGACGGGGCTCGCCTGCCGCGGTAGCCTATTTCATCCTGCGAGTCTGCCCCTTCTAGTCCTGGAGGTGCCCTGTGCCGTGATACTCCTGCTCCGAAGGCGTAAGATACCGCTGCGCGCCGAGGACATCATGACGGTTCCGCCGATAACCGCGAAGCCTGAGACTAGTCTCAAGGACATAGCGGGGCTTATGAGGAAGCATCGCGTCGGCAGCGTGCTCATAGTCGATGAGGAGGGTAAGCTTCGGGGTATCGTGACCGAGCATGACCTTGTCTACGCTTGTTCGGAGGGCTGGAAGCCCGAGGCGACCCAGGCGTGGGAGGTTATGACTGAAAACCCGATAACGGTAAAGCCGGACACGGAGGTTATCGAGGTAATCAAGAAGATGCGCAACGCCAACGTTAGGCATATACCCGTCGTGGACGATGAGGGGCGGCCGGTCGGGATGATATCCGCCAGGGACCTCATGGACTTCGTGCTGACGCTGCTTGGCATAACCGCGTTCAAGGAGCTGCTCCTCGAGGAGGAGGGCTAGCACCCCGTATGGCCCAGGGCCCTGCAGAGGCGCCGCAGGTTTTCCCGGGTCTCCTCGAGCGCCCTCCCCCGGCTCCGCGTCTCCTCCTCAGCGGGCCACGCGCCCGCACCCAGCAGCTCGGCCATGTAGGCTGGCAGCGCGCGGCGGAGGCCGCTGCTGTAGCCGCCCTCGAGGACCACCACAACCCTGCTGGAGAGGCGCCTTGTGAGCCTCGCGAGCACCCTGTAGGTGTTGGTGGAGGCGTAGAGCGCGCCCAGGCCGTCGCCCTGGTAGGCGTCGAAGCCCGCGTCCACGAGCACAACGTCAGGCTTCCCGTGCATCTCGACGGCCATCTCGACAGCAGCCTCGGCAGCCTCGACTATAGCGTCGTCGCCGGCCCCCGGGGCGAGGACGACGTTGAGCTTTGTACCCTCAGCCTCGCCCTCCCCCGTCTGCCACGGCCAGCCGGTGCCAGGGTATATCGTCGAGGGGTCCTGGTGGAGGTCCACGTGCACCACGCGCGGGTCCCTGTAGAGTATCTCCTGCGTCCCATTCCCGTGGTGCAGGTCGAAGTCCAGCACATACACCCGGTAGCCGAGATCGGCAAGCGTCTTAGCCGCGAGAGCCGTGGCGTTGAATATGCAGAAGCCCAGAGTAGGAGCCCCCATAGCCGCCCCGTAGCGGCCCGCATGGTGGCCCGGCGGCCTCCCAAGCACCAGCGCAGCCTCAGCCTCCCCCGAAGCGACGCGCACAGCAGCATCAAGAGCCGAGGCCGCCACAGCCAGGCCGGCAGCGAAGGTGTAGGCGTTCACATACGTGTCAGCGTCCAGATAGCCCCCACCCCTCATACTCAACTTCTCCACGAGCCTAACATAAGACTCATCGTGCACCTCCAGGAGACGCCTCCTCACGTGCTCCCACGGCGGCGCCGGCGTCTCATACATCAACTGGGCTAGCCCCCACTCCCGCAGAGCCTCGTACGCTGCAACAAGCCTCCAAGGCTCCTCCATATGGTAACCCTCAGGAGGCTCATGGAGGTAGAAGAGAGCATCCCGATACAGCAGCGCCCCCACCCAGGCCACCCCCGCTCTACCCGCACAGCGGGCCCGTAGAGGTAGTGGGAAGGTAAGGATTCCCAGCCCTCCGTGGAGGGCTGAATATCCAGCTGCAGACGTGCAGCCTGCCATAGCATGGCAGGACTCAACTTTAGTACAGCCGCGCAACGCTAGTCTACCTGCTGCCTGGGCCCCATGAGGCTGGGCCCCATGAGGCGAATGATATTAACAGCTATACTGTTTTTCATCGTGCTCTTCCTGGCAATAAATGCCTATGCAAATCTAACACGTGTTATCTCCACCTATGAACAGCTAGGCGAACTAAACATATCAGAACAGGCTGTAGATGAAATCAATATAGCTGTTTATGGTGTCAGTGATGCTACAGTAGAACGTCTTAAAAGCCTAGGAGTTAACGTTACGCTCTTCCGGCCAGGCGTCAAGAACATTGACCTGTTGGTAGTCGGTCCGCAGGCATTAGAGGATTGTGACACAATAGCTGGGATGGCGGCGAACGGTGTACAAGTGCTCTTCATAGGCGACAATCCAATAGATCTAATGAATAGCTGCCTCAGCAGGATACCCCTTACACTTGAGATACTAGCGGCTAGAACGAGGAATACTAAGGCTGTAGGAGTCACCTTGACTCCGGCAGGTCAGCGGTATATACCTTGGTACAGGCTTTACAGTGGTTTAGCAGATGCTATACGGGGGGAACTATCGATAAGACTTCAGCAAGCATGGGCAAACGCTCCTAAGCCGAGGCCGTCTATGCTCCTCCCAGCCGAAGGCCCCATGATACCTCTCGTTGAGACCTCATTGACATGGTATTACCTCGGTAGGGTAGTCAACACCCCGGAGATAGAGTGTGTAGACGATACTCCGATAGGCCCAGTATACTTCCGCGTTGGGTGGGCTAGCTACATAGCAGAGTTCGCATGGGCCCATTATGACGACCTGCTACGGCCCCATATCAAGTATGCGTATCGTGTGGCGGTCCAGCATAACGTTGAAGCATACCGGTACACATACCTATTTGTCTGGCCGACTGTGCTGCCCGTGTACACTGGCAACGGATGGCTCGGCACGCCAGAGAGGATACTGCTCCAGCCCCTGAACAGCGAGGCCAGCATATTCGCGAGTATACCAATGCTACGCGCTGATGGTCCGTGGAGTATACTGCTACGCGCCCTGGAAAAGGTTGGTACCATACTGAAAGAGCGTAGAATCCAGCTAGAGACCGACAACGACATAGTGGTGGACACGGTGCGGTACCACGAGAATAGGCCTGACCTGGGCGGCCTCCGCATCTATATGCAGGAAATGCTGTGGGGCCAGACGATGCCTCTTCTGGCTCCACTGCTGGATAATGGCGGAGCTGGCGTGGCGTTCTACGTGTGGGGGCACTCGCCAACAGACTTCTACTTCTCTGTGAGGAGCAGCCTGCTGCTCACGGAGGCGCTGGGCTCTAGGAGCTGCGCGGTTGAGGACCAGTACTGGCTGCGGGCCTGGCCCGGTGTGGGCCTGCTACGGCTCAATGGCTGAAACGCGGCGGGGAAACCGTTGACTGTCCACCCCTTGATTTTCTAGCCCCTCTTGGCCCTGCCCTTCCTTGGGCGCCTCCTCTCCTGCGCCTGTTTTCAACTGTCGCCCTCTTTGCCTGACTTCATTCTCGGGGATGCTGCCTCCATGTCTGGTGGCGGCTGTGGGGATGCGGCTGCGCGTCTCCGCGTGGAGCTTGCGGGGGGTGTGTCGCTGGAGCTGCTTGTAGCCAGGGGCTTCTGCTTCGAGACGGGCGACCGCTTGATAAGGCTGGGTGTGCCGGAGGCCGTCCTGTTGAGGGATGTGTTGGCTAGCACCTTCGGGGAGGCCTTGGCGGGGCTTCTGCTTGCCCGGCCCGCCGAGGAGGAGGACGCTGTGGGCATCCTAGGGCGGGCCCGTAGGCTTTATGCTACGCGTGTAGCGCGCCTGGAGGCTGCCAGGCTCCGGCGCAGGCTGGGCCTCCTCTCGGGCCACGCTCTCGTGGCCGATATCTGGCCGCTGGTCTCGAGGATGGCTAGGCTGCAGAGGGTCCACGTCTGGCTGCGCCGGCCCTACCTCTCGACCCTGAGCCGGGAGGGGGTCGGGTGGCTCCGCGGCGTCGCCCGGGGCATCTACGCGGAGCATCTCTTCGAGAGGCTCGACCCCCTCCTGGAGAGGCTCGTGGCTCTCTCCGAGAAGCTCCCCGGGCCGCCCAGCCTCGGCAGCGTGGTGAGGGAGGCTGCGCAGTTGCAGGGCTTCTCGCCGGCGGGGCTGCTGCCCGTGGAGGTTTTCATGGAGAGCCTCGCGGTGAAACCTCACCCGCTCACAAGGGACCCGCTGCTCCTGGTGAGGCTGGACGCGGCCAGGCTGGCGACCAGGCTGATGAGGTTCGAGGAGCAGCTCTACAGGATTATAGGCGTCGAGCGCGCCCTGCGCCGGCGCAGGAGCCCGATAAGGTCTGTGGAGCTGGTGGAGGCCTCGGGGATAACGCCGGCCGTGGTGAAGAACTACCGCGACTTCACGGCGGCCAAGTGGGTCCTAGTCGCGGCGGCCGCGCCCTACTACCCCCGGCCCAGGACCTCCCCCTCGCGGCGGCTGCAGGCGGAGTACCACTATAACCGGGTCCTCGCCTCCCGCGGCTTCCACGTCCCGGACCCGATTCTGGTTGACCCCCGCAGGCTCCGGGCGGCCTACACCTATATCGAGGGGAGGACGCTCGCGGACCTCGTCGCCGAGAACCCGCTCCACCCCGTCTACCGCGAGTACGGCGCGCTGCTCGCCAGGCTCCACCGTGGCGGGGTGGCGCTATGGGACTCGAACCCCACAAACGTCATCGAGTCCGGGGGGCGTCTCTACCTGGTGGACCTGGAGCAGGCCCGCGAGGCTGCGTCCGTGGCTGAGAGGGCGGTGGATGTGGCTGTAGCGGTCTACTACACTATACCCTACTCGGTGGCCGAGGTCGCCAAGAGGGCTTACATGCTGGCGAGGGCCTACATAGAGGCGGGGGGTAGCCCCGAGGCGGTGATGGAGGCCTCCAAGTACAAGTACGCGGCCCCCTTCATGACCCTAGCGCTGCCCCACCTCGTCGAGAAGGCTAGGCGGGCCCTGGCCCGCGCGGCGCTCGAGGCCTCCGGCGGCGGGGAGACCGGTTAAACCCTCCCCCGCAGCGCCTCCGGCGGGGCGTCAAGGAGTCGGGGGTGCTGGGCTCGGATGGTGGGTGCGCGGCCCTGCCCGGTCTGCGGGCGCGGCATGTACCGCAGGAAGGCGCTGCTCGAGCATATCAAGAGGGCTCACGGCTGGTACTTCAAGCAGTTCATAGAGCCCAAGGGTAAGGGCGGTGGTGGCGGCGGCAAGAAGAAGAAGGAGAAGTAGCCGCTCCACCCTGCGGTCATTCCGGGTGAACAATCTTATCCCGCCCCCTCCCCTCGGCGCCCCCTTTCTAGCCGGGGGAGCTTCTGGTGGCGCAGGGCGAGCGCAGCCTAAGCCTCTGGGAGCGTGCCAGGCAGCTGTTCCCGGGCGGTGTGAATAGCCCGGTTAGGGCGCTGGTGAGGCCCTACCCGTTCTTCGTCGAGCGAGGCGAGGGCGCCTACATATACACGGTGGACGGCGTCAGGCTGGTGGACTACGTCCTCGCCTATGGCCCCCTGATACTGGGCCACCGGCATCCCAGGGTGGAGGAGGCCGTCCGGGCGCAGCTGGAGAGGGGCTGGCTCTTCGGCGCCATGGGCGAGCTCGAGCTGCGTCTTGCAGAGAAGATTCTCCGCTACTACCATCCCGGCGGCATGGTCCGCTTCGTGAACACGGGCACCGAGGCCACGATGACGGCTATACGCCTGGCCCGCGGCGTGACCGGGAGGAGGCTGATAGTCAAGTTCGCCGGCTGCTACCACGGCGCCCACGACGCTGTGCTCGTGGGCGCGGGCAGCGCGGCGGCTGAGTACGGGGTTCCGACGAGCGCGGGGGTGCCGGAGGAGGTTGCGAGGCTCACTCTCGTAGCTCGCTACAACGACCTGGAGAGCGTCGAGAGGATAATGAGGAGGCACGGCGACGAGGTCGCAGCTATAATAGTGGAGCCCGTCGCCGGCAACAGCGGCGTCATACCGCCCAGGGAGGGGTTCCTCCGCGGCCTCCGGGAGCTCGCCGACCGGTACGGGGCGCTGCTGGTGATGGATGAGGTGATAACGGGGTTCCGCCTGGGCCTTGGCGGGGCGCAGGAGCGGTTCGGGGTCCGGGGGGATATAACGACGCTCGGCAAGATAGTTGGTGGGGGCTTCCCTATAGGGGTGGTCGCTGCTTCGAGGGAGATAATGGAGAACCTGACCCCTGCGGGTAAGGTGTTCAACGCTGGCACGTTCAACGCTCACCCGGTGACCATGGCGGCGGGGCTTGCGACGATAGAGGTGCTGGAGACCGGTGAGCCCTACCGGGTCGCGGCGGAGGCGGCGCGGCGGCTGGCGGAGGCCTATGAGGATATAGCTTCGAGGCTCGGGCTGGACTACGTGCTGCATCGTGTGGAGAGCATGTTCCAGATATTCCTCGGCGTCCGGGAGGTGTGGAGCCCCGAGGACGCCGCGAAGGCGGACAAGAGGCTCTACACCAGGCTCCACGAGGAGCTGCTGAAGCGGGGTGTCTTCGTGACGCCGAGCCAGCTGGAGGCGGTGTTCACCAGCGCCGCCCACACACGCGAGGTTGTGGAGGAGACTCTGCAGGTGCTCGAGGACGCCTTCCGCGCGGCGGTGGCCGGGTCTTGAAGCTCCGCGTGGCCACACGGGGGAGCAGGCTGAGCCTCGCGCAGGCGCGGGAGGCGCTGGAGTACCTGCGCGCCCGCGCCCCTAGCCCTTTCGACTACGAGCTCGTCACTGTTAGGACGCGCGGGGATATACACCAGGATAAGCCGTTCCAGATGATAGGCGGTAAGGGGGTGTTTGAGAAGGAGGTTAACATGGCTGTGCTCGAGGGCAGGGCGGACGTGGCAGTACACAGCCTCAAGGATGTGCCGAGCGAGGTCCACCCCGACCTCGTACTCGCCGCCGTCCCCCCGAGGGCTAGCCCGTTCGACGTGCTGGTAACCAGGCGCATGGACGGCGGGGACCTCTGGAGCCTCCCCAGCGGCGCGGTGGTGGGGACCAGCAGCGCCAGGAGGGCTGCGATGCTCAGGGCTGCGAGGAGCGACCTTGTGATAAAACCGTTGAGGGGTAACGTTGACACGAGGCTCCGTAAGCTTGAGGCGGGGATGTACGACGCTATAGTCCTCGCCGAGGCGGGCCTCCAGAGGCTCGGGGTCAGGGTGGAGTACTGGCGCATCCCGCCGGAGGTCGTCCCCCCGGCGCCGGGGCAGGGGATAGTCGGCGTCTACACGCTCCGCAGCAGGCAGGACATCCTGGCGCTTCTGGAGCCCGCCTCCCACGCCGAGACCATGGTCGAGGCACGGGCGGAGAGGGCGTTCCTAGCCCTCGCAGGCGGGGGCTGCCACGCGCCCCTCGGCGGCTACGCGCGCCTCGAGGGCGGCCG
>JAADFC010000065.1 GCA_013153105.1 Thermoproteota archaeon | reverse complement strand
CGCCCGCCGCGGTGGCCACGGGGGAGACGGGGTTGCCCTCCACGCTCACCTCCAGCCTCACCCTAGCCTCCTCGCCGAGGCTCTCGAGGAGCAGCACCGCCGCCCTCCTGGCAGCCTCCCCCGCCGCGCCTCCAGCGCCGCGGACCTCG
Organism: Thermoproteota archaeon; assembly: GCA_013153105.1. Classification (GTDB taxonomy): domain Archaea; phylum Thermoproteota; class Thermoprotei_A; order Sulfolobales; family Pyrodictiaceae; genus QNYQ01. The sequence continues at coordinate 4,045 of JAADFC010000065.1, read as the reverse complement.
ACGTGTATACCCTCCTCGCCCAGCAGCTCCGCCGACACCACCGCGCCCCGGGCCTCGAGCGCCAGCGCTGCCGCGCCGGCGAGGGCGCCGGGGAAGCTCACGGCGAGCGGGGCCTCGTACCGGAAAGCCTTCACGGCCAAGACTCCACAGCCCCAGGGCCGTACTCGGGGCCGGCGAGGTATAAGCAGCAGCCGCTCCCCTAGGGTGGAGGGGCTGCTAGGGGTCTGTCAGGCCGCGCTCCTCGAGGGTCCGGTGGAGCTTCTCGAGGACCGGGAGCACGCTGCGGTAGCCGCGGCTCCGGAGGATATGCTCGACTCTCGAGAGGTCTATGGAGCCGTACTCGTGGACGATAATGTTCCTGAACCTTGCCATCCTTGCTATCAGCTCGGCCTCCTCCCCGCCGAGGAGGCCCTCGCGGCTGAGGCGGCGGGAGCAGCGTATGGGCGTGGGCTCGCTGTAGCCCAGCAGGGCGCACACGTGCATGATATAGTCTAGCGTGGCCTGCGCGTGCACCTGCAGCGCGTGGAGCACAGCGTAGACCACCACTATGTCGCCGGGGTTCCACCTGCCCCGCAGCCTGTCCAGGAGGAGCGTGTGCTCGGCCACGGTCTCCAGGAGCCTCTCAAGGGCCGCCAAGGCTCTCGGCCCTCCGGAGCAGGGTGCGCGTATAGCCGAGCCGACGCCTCATCGTCATGTAGTCCCAGCACACCAGGGCGAGGCGGGCGAGCAGCCCAGCCCCCACCCGCGGGTGGAGGTAGACTATCTCACCGTGGGCCAGCGCCTCCTCTACCAGGAAGCAGTCGGGGTCCCCGAGGTCTACAACGTGTATATCGGCTGGGAGCCCAGTGGCCTCCTCCACAGCCTCCATCACACGCACCTCGTCCTCCAGCCTGAACCCCTCCCCCGGCACCACCAGCACATCCACATCACGGGGCCGAGGGCTCCAGAGCGCCGAGCCGTAGACCACGGCGGCGGCCACGCGCAGCCTACCCCAGTCGATTGAGGAGAGGGCGGCCACCAGGCGCCTCCGCCGCTCCAAACCCAGGTTAACCCCCACACTCCAGGCCTGGGGCCGGGGGATGAGGCTCTTTTCGGGGAGCCCCAGCCCCGGGGCGGCCTTGCCGCCCCGCGGGGATGCGCGGGCGGTTACCCAGCCGACCCCACACGTCCTAGGGGTTGATGGGGTTCATGTCTGGCCTATCCTGTAGCGTGGCCGAGGAGCTGGTGTTGAACTCCCTCCGCAAGTATGTGAGGAGCGCCGGTTGCAATTGTCTGGCGCTTAGTGGAGGTATTGATACCAGCGTTGTTGCTCTGGCGGCTAGGCTCGAGGGGCTCCCGCTGCTGGGCGTAACGGTATTCTACGAGTCTGGCCTGCCTAGGGACTTGCCCTACGCTAGTTATGTTGCTAGTGTGCTGGGTATACGCCATCATGTTGTCTCGGTAAGCGATGACTACATAGCGGAGCGTGGGAGGCTCATTGTCGAGTGTACCGGTAGGCGCGACTTTGTGGAGCTGAGGAACGATGTGGTGTTCCTGAAAGCGCTCGAGGAAGCGGCGAGGCTTGGGTGCAGCTGCATACTGCTGGGCGACGGGGGCGACGAAGTGTTCGCCGGGTACAGCTTCATGCTCTCCCTGGACTCGAGGGCTCTACGGGAGACCATGCTACGGATGGCTGTGCGGGGTAGATACCCGGGGCTGGAGCTTGCAGAGTGTATAGGCGTTGAGGCGCATGCGCCGCTTCTGAGCGACGAGGTTCTCGAGACCGTTCTATTAGCGCCCATCGACTGTATTAGGGGCGGCATGCTTGAGGGCAAGGCACTGCTTAGGAGTATACTGCGCCGCTATGGCCTGGCGCTGGTGGCTGACCGGCTTAAGACGCCGGCTGAGCAGGGCGCCGGCACGGATGGGCTTGGACGCCACGAGCTGGAGGCTATTACGGGCCTAGAACTGGTTGACTGTCATTGCTGACGTCAGCGCTGCTGCACTCCTCCGCGGCTAGCTTCTCGTACTCGTTGATGCTCCATGCGTGCTCGTCTGGCAGCAGGTGGGGGTTCCTGCATTCTATGTGGCGGGCTGCGACGAGGTACTCTATCCTGGCCCCGCTGGGGGCTGGGAGCCGCTGGGCTTTGGCGCGTAGCCTGTCGAGCACCCGGCGCAGCTCGGTGCAGGTGAGGCTGCTCCACTTCGCCTCTGCGGCGAGCAGCCTGGGGGGGCTGGTGGTCTCGTCGACGGCTACTAGGTCTATCTCCTCGCCGCGGTGCCACCAGGGGCCCATCCTGGTTGGCGTGAGGCGTATCCAGCCTCTCCTGGAGGCCTCTGCTATCATCGCCTGTAGGGTCTCCTCCCAGGCTATGGGTGCTAGGCTGGCTTCGAAGTCCCTCTTCACGGCGTCTAGCACTTTGTCGGTTAGGCCTAGCTCTATCGCGGCGCGGTGTCTTGGGATGTAGCGGAACCAGAACCTTAGGAAGGGGTCTGCCAGCCTGTACCTCGCCCTGCCCTTGCCGAGTACCGGGTAGACGCGGCGTATGAGCCCCATCTCCTCGAGGACCCGGAGGTACTTGGAGAGGCTCTCGCCTGGGACGCCGCTGCGCTGGGCTATCTCGCCGTAGCCTGTGGCGCCCTGGGCCACCGCCTCTAGTATGGCGAAGTAGCGGTGCACCTCGCGCAGCTCCTCCTTTAGGAGGTGCCTTGCCTCGTCGAGGAACCTGGCGTTGGGGCGGAGGAGGAGCCTCTCCACGTTCCACCAGAGCCCCTGGCGGGGGTCCACCTCGGCGAGGTAGCCGGGGACGCCGCCGAAGACGGCGTAGAGCCTCACCCTGTCCTCGGGGCTCCAGTTTGGGGCGAAGCAGCCGGCGGCGAGTGGGGTTAGGGGGTTGAGCCTTGCTACGCCGGTGAACCTGCCGTAGAGGGGGCTCCTCGAGGATAGGAGCCCTTCGGTGAACGAGACGAGGCTCCCCATGAGCAGGAGGAATATCCTCGTGTTTGAGAGCTTCTCGTCCCACAGCGTCTGGAGGAGGCTGGGCAGCCCGGGGCTGGCCTGGGCTGCGTACTGGAACTCGTCGATGACCACTCCGAGCCTCTCCCTCCTCGCCGCCGCGGCCAGGTAGAGGAGGGCCTGCCTCCACGTCTCCAGGGGCCGCTCGCGGAGCAGCTCGTCCCCCAGCGTCTCCGCGAGGGCGCGGCTGAGCCTCTCCACCGCCGCCCTCTCCGGCTCCTCCTCGGCTACGAAGTAGACTATCCTCCCCTCGAGCCTGCGGCGGCGTATCCACTCGCGCACCAGCCTGGTCTTCCCGACCCTCCTCCTCCCGTAGACGAGGAGCAGCTCCGCCCTGCCGCTCCGCCAGTGCTCGTCGAGCCACTCCAGCTCCCGGCGCCGGTCCACGAACAGGGCCACGGGTCCCAGACCCTGGAGTCCAGACTCTCGAGTCTGGGACTCTAGAGCCTGTCCCCGGGCTAGGCGAGGAGCCAGCCGAGGGGCGGCCCCTCCCCGTCGCGGCCCCCGGGGGAGGGGTCGAGGAGCACCCTCGCAGCTAGGGCGGCGAGGGCGGTGAACGCGAGCGCGGCGGCGAGCTGCAGGGCTCCGGCGGCGGTGGCGGCGGCGCCGGGGGTGGATAGGATGAGGTGTATGTGGCTCCCCCAGGTGGCCTCCTGGGGGCTGCCGAGGCCCACCGCCTGCAGGCCGGTGGCGGCGTAGAGCGACGAGGCCCCCGTCAACGCCGCGTACCTGGCCGCGGCGGACGCCAGGGCTGGTGCGACGTGGCGCCTGGCCACGTGGAGCCTCGAGGCGCCCGCGGCGATGCTCGCCTCGCTGTACTCCTCCAGGGCGAGCCTCCGGGCCTCGGCGGCGATGCTGGAGGCGTGGGGCTGCGAGAGGAGCAGCCCAAGCATGGCCCCGAGGAGCGCGCCGCCAGGCTCAGCGGCGGCGGCCAGCAGCGCTGCCAGCCCCAGCCTGGGCAGGCTCGACGACAGCCTCGCAGCAGCGTTGACCGCCCAGTCGAGCCCGGCGGCGCCGGCAGCGGCGGAGGCGGCGAGCACCGCCCCCGCG
>JAADFC010000031.1 GCA_013153105.1 Thermoproteota archaeon | reverse complement strand
GCGGGGAGCCCAGGGGCTTCCTCGGCGAGGCGCTGGAGAGGGCGCTGCTCCGGTCTAGGCTGCTCTCGAGCCCGCCCCGGCCGGGGCCCGGGGTTTTCCGGGAGGCGCTGCGGAGGCCGGTGTGGGAGGAGGCGAGGCCCGCGGTCATCCTCGAGTATAAGCGGTGCCGGCCGGGCAGGTTCGTCGCCTACATGGCCCCCTGGGAGTTCCTCGAACTCCTCGGCGGGGCTGCTGACGCTTTCTCGGTGCTGGTCGAGCCCTACTGGTTCTGCGGGAGCCCCGAGCTGGTCTCCTACATCGCCGCCGCCTCCGGGAAGCCGGTGCTGGCCAAGGACTTCACCGCTTCGCGGGAGATGCTCGACCTCTACCAGGCTGCCGGCGCCTCCGCCGCCCTTCTCATAGTGGACATGCTCGGCTGGCGCCGTCTCGAGGAGCTGGCGGAGGCGGCGCTGGAGAGGGGGTTGACCCCCCTGATAGAGGCGGGCAACGCCGACGACGCGGTGGAGGCTATGAACACTTTCCCCGAGGCTGTGGTGGGGATAAACGCGAGGAACCTCGAGACCCTCAGGGTGGACCTCGGCGCGGCGCTGCGCGAGCTTGAGAAGGCTGCGGCGAGGAAGCCCAGCGGGGCCATACTCGTGGCGGAGAGCGGCATAGACAGCGTGGAGGCCGCCAGGCGCGCCGCCGCCGCGGGGGCGGATGCGCTGCTCATAGGCACCTGGGCGATGAGGAGCCCCAGGGAGGCCGCCGCGCTCCCCGAGGCGCTTCGAGGGGTGCTGGAGGCCGCCTAGCCGCGGGCGAGCACCTCGTAGATCTTGTCGACGCGCTGCTCGAGCCGCCCCAGCCTCGAGGCCAGCTCCCGAAGCCGCTCCTCGAGCCTCTCCTCCAGCCTGGCCAGGTCCCCCCTTATGGAGCGCAGCGCCTCCACCATCTCGCCCCGGAGCGTCTGCACCTCGCCCCGCAGCTCCCTCACCTGCTCCGCCGCCTCCCGCCGGGCCTCGCGCAGCTCCCGGTACTGGAGGTCCAGGTAGAGCAGCAGGAGGTCCTCGGTTGACAGCCTCTTACCCTTCTCGAGCTTCTCCAGTATCTTCCTCGCCGCCTGCCCCACGACAGCGTCCACTACAGCGTCGGCCAAAGCACGGCCCCGGCGTTTACACCGTGTCCCGCCGGCCTATAGGCGCGGCGCCCCTCCCAAGGGGTGGGCTGCTGCGGCTAAAGCCGATAGGCCCCCGCGGCTACCGCCTAGCCCCAGGGGCGGGCCAGGGCCGGCGCCGCGGTGGAGGACCATGGTCCTGGAGGCCTATACGCCTAGCCTGGATGTACTGGTCGGGGACCTGCTGCGCAGCCTCCCGCTGGCCGCGTGGGTGCTCGCGGTTGTACACGTGGTCTCCAGGCTCGCCTACCAGTGGGCGCTGCCCAGGTGGGGCGACGGGGTGGCGAGGTATATCGCGAGGAAGGTTATCCACATGGCCGCCGGCGGCGTGGTGGCGCTGCTGACCCCGTTCGTGTTCAGGGAGCCGCTGGTGCCCGCTCTGCTCGGCGTGCTGCTCGCCGTCTACGTCTACCTGCCCCACCGCGCGGGGAGGCTGATGGACTGGTTCCAGGACCCGGGCAACATAAGCGAGGTCTACTACTGCCTCGCCTGGAGCGTGGCCATACTCGCGGCGTGGCCCTTCGACGTCTGGGCCGCGGTGTACCCACTATTCCTCATGAGCTTCGGCGACGGGGTCACCGGCATCATAAGGGGGGTGAGGCAGAGGAGGAGGGTGAAGAGCTGGGATGGCAGCCTCGGCTTCTTCGCGGTGAGCGCGCCGGTGGGCTACCTCCTCTACGGCCTGCTAGGCGTCGCAGTCGCGGCCGTGGCTACCCTGCTGGAGCGGTGGGAGAGGGTGGACGACAACATCTCGGTGCCCCTGGTGAGCGTGGCGATGCTCCTCGCCGCCCGCGCCGCCGGCGTCTAGGCCTCGGCGGCCGCCCGCAGCCTCCTCCTAGCCTCCCTGGCCGCCCTCTCCGCCTCCCCGGCTGCCCAGCCTAGGCCGAGCCTCTCCAGGGTCTCCCTGGTGGGCACCCCGGTCTCGGGGTCGTAGCCGCGCAGCCGGTAGAAGGCCTCCAGCGCCCTCCTCATGTCCTCCTCGTCCCTGAACGCCTTCTCACCCTTCAGGGGGCCCTCGGGTATCGGCTCCATCCAGCGCCGGGGCACCGTGTCGCCCTCGGGGACGCGGCCGGCGAGGGCGGCGTGTATCCTGGCGAGCGCCTCCGCCCTCCAGCCCACCAGCAGCAGCTCGTCGATGCTCCTGTCGAGCCCGGTGACCGCGTTGTAGAGGTCCTCCACCTCCCCGGGCTTGTAGGGGGTGAAGCTGCATAGGCCCATGCTGTCGAGGAGGGCCTTCCAGTCCCTGTCCTCCAGCATGCTCCTAACAGTCTCAGCCGCCGGCCCCGCGCTGGGCGGCTGGTGGGGCCTGGGCCAGCCGCGGAGGTGGCTCGCCCCCACGTCGGCGGTGGCGTAGCTGACCGCGAGGCCCCTCCGGCCCCGGGGGTCCCAGGCGGCGGCCTCGAGGCCCTTCACGTGCACCCCCAGGTCGAGGCCCCTGCCGAGTATCCTGGCGGCCTTCTCGACCCCCTCCGCCAGCACCGCCCCCACGCCGCGGCGGTGGGCGACGAGGGTGGCGAGCTCCCTCACCGCCTCGGGGTCGCCGAACCTGGGCTCCCGGGTGAGCCCCGCCAGCTCCTCCCTCGACACCAGCCCCTCCTCGTAGAGCTCCATGAGCCAGCCGATGGCCTCGCCGAAGCTTATAGAGTCGAGGCCGAGGCCGTTGACAAGCCACTCCGTGTAGAGGACCTCGTCGGGGTCGAGCACGTAGGGGTTAAGGCCGAGCATGGCGAGGTTCTCGTACTCCGGCTTCACCACTATGTGCTCCAGCCCCCTCCTCCTGGGGGAGGCGAGCTTGCTACACTTCACCGGGCACCCCCAGCCCCAGAGCACCCCGGCGTAGCGGGCGTAGACGCTCCTGGGCGCCTCCCTGGAGAGCACCGCGTCCCCCGACAGCCTGGAGGCCTCCTCCTCGGGGAGCCACGGCCTCCTCCAGTGCCTCCCTGGGCACATGCTCAGCCTCGAGCAGACGGAGACGCCGTCGTTGGTCCCGTAGCGGGCCCAGGCCCTGGTCGGCTCGTCGCCGCGGTGCCTCTCGTAGACCTTTAGGTAGAGGCTCCTCCACCTATCCGGCCTCGCCCTCGCGGGGACCCGGGAGCCCCAGACCGCTACGGCCTTCAGGTTCATCGCCCCCATAACCGCGCCGAGACCGCAGCGGCCCGCGGCGCGGAACCCGTCGACCATGATGTTCGCGTAGCGTACCAGGTTCTCCCCCGCCGGCCCTATAGCGGCGACGCTGGCGCCCAGCCTGGTCTCCCTCCTCACAGCCTCCCACGTGTCCCAGGTGGAGGAGCCCCAGAGGTGCCTCGCCGGCCTAACCTCAACCCTGCCATCCTCTATGTAGACGTACACGGGCTCCGGCGCCCTGCCATAGAAGACAAGCGCGTCAAACCCCGCCATGCGGAGCTTGGAGGCGAACACCTGCCCGGCGTAGCTGTCGCAGAGTATCCCCGTCAGGGGGCTCTTCCCCAGGAACCCCGTCTTAGACGCCGCGGGGGCGTGGGCCGCCAGAGCGCCAGCGGCGACTATCAGCCTATTACCCCGCGGGTCAAGGGGGTCCGCGGAGGGGCTGATTAGCCTGAAACCGTAGTAGTAGAGGAGCCCCTTACCCCCCAGGAAGAGCTCGATAACGCTCTTCCCCAGCTCCTCCACCCGGACGGAGCCCGAGGAGAGGTCTACGAACGCGACCCTGCCAGCGTAGCCTGGAACCGGCAAGGCCCCAGGGCCACCCCCGCCCCGGCCACGGCCGGGCCTCTATAAGGCCTGGACGCCGGCCGGGTCTCGGGGGAGAGGCCGCGCGGTGGCAGGCCTCTACGTCGATGAAGGCTACCGCACCGGGCTCGGCGTCTCCTTCTACGACCGGCTGCGGGAGCTGGAGGCCCTGGAGGAGGCGCTACGAGCGGCGAGGTTGATTATCGTCTACGGGCCGAGAAACGTGGGCAAGAGCGAGCTGGTCCGCTACTGGGCGCGGCGCCGCCGCGGCGGGGGCAGGAGCGTGCTCGCGGTCAGGGGCGACCTCGCCAGGGCCGCGGGGTGGCGGAGGCTCTGGAGGCGCTGGCCGGCGCCGGGGAGCGGCTCCGCGAGG
>JAADFC010000150.1 GCA_013153105.1 Thermoproteota archaeon | reverse complement strand
GAGCCGCTCGAGGAGCCACTCCCTGGCCTGGCCGAGCGTCTCCAGCATGGGGCTCTTCAGGGCGCCGAGGCGCCAGAAGTCGCTGCTACGGAGCAGCGGGTGGATGAACGGGCCGACACTACTCTCCCCGCCGCCACCGCCGCTGGTCGAGGCGGAGGCTAGCGGGGCCAACGTGGGGGCCAGCATCGCCGCTAGGAGGGCGAGGGCCGCGAGGGTCCTCCAGGAGAACACGCGCTTCATGACACTCACCCGTCTAGGACCAGCGTCCTGCACCATTACCTCCACGCTGCAAGACCCCTACACCCTATAACCTCAGTTAAATGGTTACCCGCGGAGAAACCCGGGGGAACCACTTGCACCCAAGGAACACCCAGGGAGCCGGAGCCGTCGGCAGCCAGGCTGGCCGGGGTCTACCACGCTTCCAACGGCGGCCACGTTAGAAGCCGAGAAGGGAGGGCGAGACACGCCCCAGGCGGGGCGTCTGGGGAGAGGAGCAGGGGACGCCGTGAGAGGGGAAAATGCAGGAGGGCTGGAGGCTGCGTCGGCCCGGCGTGGCCGGCGGTGCCTCAGGAGCGGCGGCTCCTTACAATCCTGTAGGCTGCGTATACCACCACAGCGGCTATAGCTATTGATATCCCGGTGAACGCTATCTCCGGGTAGTGGCCGTAGCCCAGCTCGGGCCAGGGCATCCTCCTAACGGTGGGGCCGTGGCAGTCGAAGCAGAAGAGGGCCTTGTCCCGTGGCTGGACGCCGTGGTTCACCTGCATGTACCTTATCAGCAGCACGTAGTCGCCGGGGCTCCAAGAGATTCCTGCCTCCTTGGCTCCCACCAGGGCTGCCAGGGTCACGTTGCCGGTGGCGAACGCTATCCCAACCTTCATGGGTACGGGGAGCCGGTCTTTCGTGCTATAGGGTACTATGGCTGCGTGCACCCTGAACGGGTAGATCTTGGAGTTAGGGTCGTCTCTGCCGCCCAGGGGCTTGACGTAGTAGAGGGCGCCTAGGAGCCTGCCGTTCACGGGCTTTATCTCGGAGGCCTCTATCGTTCCGCCTATCTTGTCCCTAGCCTGCTCCAGCGGTATAGGCTGCGCCTTCTCGGGGAACACGTAGACTATCCTGCTCCCGTTGTACCAGGCGTAGACCGGGGTGAGGTTCCCGTAGAGGTGCCACCTGCTCGTGTCGCGGGTCTCGGGGTCTGGTAGGCTGAACTTCCACCGGTGCTTCTCCGGCAGGAAGGTGGCGGCGCTCCAGTCGCGGTAGAGCTCGGTGGGGTAGCTGCCGTGGGCTATGAAGGGTATGTGGCAGGTCTGGCATGCGACCCTCTCGTGGAACCTGTTCACTATCCAGCCGGTGATGCCGCGGTGGGGCTTCTCGCCGTGGCAGTCCACGCAGCGCCTGGCCTCGCCGCGCTCCCGGTTCCAGGTGTCGGTGGCGTTGGTGGGGAAGCCGTGGCCGCTGCCGGGGTGGCAGTCCACGCAGCTGAGGCCCTTGGCGAAGTGTACGTCGAACCTCTTAGCCTTGGCTGGGTCCATGAGGTCTGGGGTTATGTTGGGCCTCTTGAGGCCGGGGCCTCCGCCGCTGAAGGCGTGGCAGGCTAGGCAGTTCTGGGCTGTGGGCTTGTCTATTATAGACTTGGCTATCTTGTCGATGGGTATCTTTACCTCGTAGCGCCAGCGGCCCTGCTCGTCCCTGGTTACGTTCTTGTAGCCCTCCTTGATCGCTATGGGCCCGGAGAGGTAGACCTCGGGCTTAACGTGGCAGGCGAGGCAGTCTATGTTCTCGAGCTGCTCCCTGGTCATGTTCCAGCTGGGCGGGAGCCCCATTGTTACGCCGTGGCACATGCTGCAGCCGGTGAGCCCGGTGAAGCTGCCAACGAGCTGCTCGTAGCCCTCGGGGGCCCGCTTGAGGCGGACGTAGCCTATCCAGTTGAGGGGCCTCGTCCCGTTGTCCAGGAATATAGCCATACAGTAGTCGTTGAGGAGGAGCCTGCCGCCGAGAGGCCGCTTGCCCCCGTTGACGCCCCGGTTGAGAGAGGCCATCTGGTAGTGGTAGCTGTGGAAGAAGCCTACAGCCTCGTCGTAGTGGCATTCGAGGCAGGTCTTGGAGCCCTCGTACCTGGTTATGCCCTTCTCCTCGAAGTACCTCGTGTGGTCTACCACCCGGGGCTTGATGGGTTTGTAGAGCTCTGCTATGCCGGTGCCGCTGGGCTGGCTGTAGAAGCCCAGGTAGACTGCTACTAGCAGCATGGCGGCTAGTATGGCTGCGAGGGTCCAGGGGCTGGCCAGGCTTGCCCTGGACAGCGTGGGGAGCGGCATGCCTCCGCATACCTCCTGCGGGTTCTCCACTTAGGATGGTGTGGGAGGTCTACAGGCTATTTATTCCTATTTATTGCAAGATACTCTAATAATGTTGATTGCTTGAAACATGCTAAGTTCACTGCGTTAAAAACAGCCGGGCCACGCGGCCCCGACGGGTACCCGAAGGGAGGGGCGGGTCTTGGAGGGCTGCCGCGGGGAAGCCGAGAGGATACACGGGTTCATCTCGTGGCGGCTTAGGAACCAGGGCGAGTACCGCGCCTGGCTGCGCGGCATGCTCAAGGCGTGGGGCGCGCTGCTGAACGAGGCTAACAACGAGAGGAGCCTGCTCCCCTTCGCCGCCGCGGCCATGGCGCACTTGGCGGTGGGGCTCGCCGTCACCGAGGCCGCGGTAGAAGGGGTGGAGCCGGAGGAGGCGCTGAGGAGGGCTGAGGAGCAGCTCTGCGCCGTCTACGAGGCTGCCAGGATGCTTCTGCGGGACGCGCTGGAGTCGGGGGAGTTCCTCAGGCTTGTAAAGGAGGCGCTGGAGGAGCTTGAGAGGGAGGGCGGCGAGGAGGGCTGAGCACGTGGAGCCCAGGGCGCGGCTGTGGCTAGGAGCTGTTGTGGCCCTCGCCGTCCTCGCCTTCCTCCCGGCGCAGCTGCAGGCTGCCTCGGCGGCCGGGGGCGGCGGGGGGCTCATGGTCGACCTTGAGGTCTACGCGGTGCTCTACGGGGTGGAGGCCGGGTCGCCCTTCGACTCGTTCAACGCTAGTGTGGACGTGCCCGGGTATGGGCGTGTAGTGTTCAACGTTACCGTCCACTATGTGGAGGCTCCCGGCTGGGCCCTGGAGCGGCTCCGGGAGTGGCTTAGGCTCCGCTACCTCTGGCTCGGCGTGCCGCCGTGGGCCTCGGGTGTGGCGCTGCCGCCGGGGTGGAGGTATGGGTGGCTTCCGCTGGAGGGGTTCTACGAGTTCCTCCACGGTCTCAGCGTGGAGGTGCTCTGGAGCCTCAACCTGACCGGCTGGGACGACCTAGTGGCGGTGGTGGGTAATGTTGACAACGTGTCGAGGGTCTACCTCGCCTCCGGGTCTAGGCTGCTCGCGGGGGTGCGGGGGCTTGCGGGGTGGAGCCTGTTCAGCTTCTACGACCTCTCCACCGTGGCGGCCCCGCATCCGCCCCGGTTCATGCCTTTCGCGGGCGAGGGGGTGCCCGTAGCCGTCTCGACTGAGCCTCCCGTGTGGATGCTGGGCGACGCCTGGGGCTACGTGGCGGGGCTCGTCAGGGGCCACGTGCTCTACCACTTGGCGGGGGAGCTGCTCTCGGAGCCTTGGTATGCGGAGCGTGTGGATGTGAGGGTGGTGTTCCTCTACCTGCCCGGCGCCCGTGGGAGGGCGGTGGAGCTGTACCGGGGGTTCAATGCTAGCCTGTTGGAGGCTATGCTGGAGACGCTGGACCCCCACGTGGACTTCAGGGTTTACAAGAGGCTCGAGGCGGCCAACGATACCATGGTGGAGCTGCTGGCGCCGGTGCGGGATGAGGCTGGCAGGCTGGTGCTCCGCTACGAGCAGGTGTCCCAGCTGTTCCGCGGCGGCGACGGCTGCCGGGGGGTGGGGGAGAGGTGCGTCTTCACCTTCTACTGGATAGTCGCGCCGGTCGACGCCTATATGACGTACAGGTGGAGGCTGAACTTCACCGGGGTCGACCTCGGCTGGGCCGCCGTCGCCGCCTACCCGGGCTACGGGCTCCGCGCCCTCCGCTCGGGGCTGGAGAGGGTGGTGGCCCACGAGGCCGGGCACGCTATGGGGCTGTGGCACCCCTTCCAGCGCGGCGGCGAGGCCCGGTGGCTGATGGACTTCATATACAGCGTGATGAGCTACTGTGACAATATGACCGCGCTGCTGCCGCGCATGGGGCTCCAGGCCTACCCCGCGTGGAGGCTAGCGCTGCTCCACAGCCTCGCCCTCCTGGAGGAGGCGCCCCCCGAGGCGCGGGGGGAGGCGCTGCGGCTACTC
>JAADFC010000115.1 GCA_013153105.1 Thermoproteota archaeon | reverse complement strand
GGCGTATATCAGACTTCTGCCGATGTACCTGCCGGCGTGGGCTCGGCCACAAGGTTCTTCATGCCCGTAGCCGCCTCCAGCGCCCCCGCTAGGGTGAAGAGCTTCTCCTCGCCCCTCCTCCCGGGGCCGCCTAGCAGCTGCACCCCCATGGGTATACTGTCCACCGTGTCCACCGGCGCCACCAGGGCGGGGAGCCCGGAGAGGTTGGCGGGGACGTTGGCGAGGTCGAGGGCGTAGAGCCGCTCGGGGTCGCCCACAGCCTCGCCTAGCCTGGGCGGCGGCGCCACGGCGGAGGGGAGGAGGAGCGCGTCCATGCCCTGGAGGAGGCTGCGGAGCCTGTCCCGGACCAGCCTGCGGAGCTTCAGTGCGCGGATGTAGTACTGGTCGCGGTAGCCGCTGCTGAGCATCCAGGCGCCCAGCATTATCCGGGTCTTCACCTCCTCGCCGAGGTAGGCGGCGCGTATCCTCGAGTAGTACCGGTTCCAGCTCTCCCAAGGCTCCGGCGGGACCCTCGGGCCGTAGCGGACGCCGTCGTAGCGGGCGAGGTTGCTGCTCGCCTCAGCCATGGCTATGACATAGTAGGCGGGGAGGCTGTAGTCGACAACGTCCCTGCCCAGCCTCGCCTCCACCACCTCCACGCCCTGCCTCTCCAGGAGCGCCGCCGCCCTCTCGACGAGCCTCGCCGCCCTCGGGTCCACGCCGGGGTGCTCGAGCAGGTCGGCCACGAGGCCGACCCTCATCCCCTCCGCGCCCTCCTCGAGGCCCCGCTCCGCCGCCGCCACAGCCGCGGGCGGCTCCTCGGGGAGGGTGGTCGCGTCCCTCTCGTCGGGGCCGGCTATCGCCTCCAGCAGCGCCGCCAGGTCGAGCACGCTCCTCGCCATGGGGCCTATCTGCTCGAGGCTGTCCGCGTAGGAGACGAGGCCGTACCTGGAGACCCTCCCGTAGAGCGGCTTGTACCCGTAGAGCCCCGTCCACGCCGCGGGCAGCCTGATGCTCCCCCCGGTGTCGCTGCCCAGCGCCCCGGGCGCCATCCCCGCCGCCACCGCGGCGGCGCTGCCGCTGCTGCTCCCACCGGGCACCCTGCCGGGGCTCCAGGGGTTCCTCGCTGCCCCGAACGCGCTGGTCTCCCCGGTGCTCCCCATGGCGAACTCGTCCATGTTAGTCTTGCCTATAACCACGGCCCCAGCCGCCCGAAGCCGCTCCACCACCGTGGCGTCGTAGACGGCGACGTACCTCTCGAGCATGCGTGACCCGCAGGTGACCGGGAGCCCCTTCACGTGGATGTTATCCTTCACCGCCACCGGCACCCCGGCCAGCGGCGCCCCACGCCGCGTCTCGAGGCTCCTCCTCGCCTCCGCCACGGCCTCCTCCAGCGGCTTCAGGCTGGTGAACGCCCGGAGGAAGCCGTCCAGACGCCTTACCCTATCGTAGAGCGCCGCGTAGTACTCCTCCGGGTCCAGCAGACCCTCCCGCAGCAGCCTCGCAGCCTCCAACAGCCCCAGCCGGTGAGCCTCAACCGCCACGGCCCCAGCCGCCTCCCCAAGGGCGAAGCCCCGCCCCGGGGGGCCGGAGGCGGTGAAGAAGGCTACCCGCCGCCCCGGAGCACCGGAGGCGTCCACCCCGAGGCGAAGGCGGCAGCCCAGAAGACGAGCATCGCCGCCAGCGCGGCAGCCATGACCCTGGGGCTGCAGATGAGCGCCACGCGGCCCTGGAGCCGCCTCGAGTCGGCGAGCCCCGCCACGTAGGCGGCGCCGGCGCCGGCGAGGTACTCCACCAGGTCGCCGAAGAAGTCCCAGCCCACGTCAGCCAGGGTGAAGCTGGGCAGGAACAGCTCCTTGGCCACGCTGCCGCCGGCCTGGTAGGCGGCGTAGAAGGGGAAGAACCTCCTACCACAGCTCCACACGGTCGCCAGGAACGCGGCTATGAAGTGGACTATGCTCGCCAGGTTCTCCAACACGAAGATGCCCGTGTACCCTTCAGCGTATAGGTCGAGGAGCCCCTGCAGCGCCACCCCCGCAGCACCACGCCCCCACGCCCCAGGGGCTCGTCCCGCATAAGACCCTGGGCGCGGCCGCTGCGGCGGGAGGGGAGGCCGGGGCGTGCCGCGGGTGTACAGGCTGGAGACCCCCCTCGGGAGGGGGGATGTGGAGAAGCTCGAGCCCGGCGACGTCGTCTACCTCTCGGGCCTCATATTCACCGCGAGGGACGCCGCGCACCGGCTCATGCTCGAGCTGCTCGAGCGGGGCGAGGGGCTCCCCTTCGACACGAGGGGGCTCGCCGTCTACCACGCGGGGCCGGTGGCGAGGAGGAGGGGCGGCGGCTGGGAGATAATAGCGGCCGGACCCACGACGAGCATGAGGATGGAGAGCGTGGAGCCCCGCTTCATAGAGGCCACCGGGGTCAGGATGATAATAGGCAAGGGGGGCATGGGCCGGGGCACCAGGGAGGCCTGCAGGAGGCACGGCTGCGTCTACACCGTCTTCACCGGCGGCGCCGCCGTGCTGGCGGCCGAGAAGATTGAGAGGGTGGAGGCCGTCTACTGGCTCGAAGAGCTGGGGATGGCGGAGGCGGTGTGGCTGCTTCGCGTCCGCGGCTTCGGCCCCCTCACGGTGGTGATAGACGCCCGCGGCAGCGACCTCTACGAGCAGCGGCTCGCAGAGGCGAGGAGGAGGGCCCGTAGCCTCGCCGCCGGCCTCGCCCGGGAGGTGCGGGCCATCCTCAGCGGCGCCTAGAGGGGTGGCCCCTGCCGTGGTTGAGGTGCTGGACTTCGATGTGGTTGTGGTTGGCTCGGGGCTGGCGGGGCTGAGGACGGCTATCGAGGTGAAGCGGCTGCTCGGCGACCGTGCCTCGGTGGCTGTGCTGAGTAAGGTGCAGCTGATGAGGAGCCATAGCGTGGCCGCGGAGGGTGGTACGGCGGCGGTGCTGTACCCGGATGAGGGTGACAGCTTCGCGCTCCACGCCTGGGACACGGTGAAGGGGAGCGACTTCCTCGCCGACCAGGACGCTGTGTGGCTGATGGTGAAGCTGGCGCCGGAGGAGGTTAGGCTGCTGGAGCGGTGGGGGATGCCGTGGAGCAGGAGGCCGGATGGGAGGATTGCGCAGCGGCCCTTCGGGGGCCACAGCTTCCCGAGGACCGCCTACGCGGGCGACAAGACTGGGTTCTTCGAGATGCAGACCCTGTACGGGAAGCTGGTGAGCTATGATGGCTGGGAGAGGTTTGACGAGGTGTATGTGACGAGTATAGTTGTGGAGGACGGCGCGTTCAGCGGCGTGGTGGCTGTGGACATGTCCTCGGGGGAGCTGCTCGTCTTCCGCGCCCGGGCCGGTGTGGTGGCGACGGGGGGTGCGGGGAGGATCTACTCGTTCACCACGTACAGCCACAGCGCGACGGGTGACGGTCTCGCGATGCTGCTGCGGGAGGGTGTGCCGTTGAAGGACATGGAGTTCATACAGTTCCACCCGACGGGGCTGGTGCCCAGCGGGATACTCATCTCCGAAGCAGCCAGAGGCGAGGGAGGCTACCTCATAAACGCCCGGGGGGAGAGGTTCATGAAGCGCTACGCCCCCGAGCGCATGGAGCTCGCGCCGAGGGACGTGGTCTCGAGGGCTATAATGACTGAGATAATGGAGGGGAGGGGGCTGCGGGACCCCGAGACCGGGATGGAGTACGTGCTGCTCGACCTCCGCCACCTGGGCGAGGAGAGGATAAGCGAGCGGCTCCCCGCGATAAGGGAGATAGCCATCAAGTACGCCGGGATAGACCCGGTGGAGGAGCCCATCCCCGTCCGCCCAGTCGCCCACTACACCATGGGGGGCATACACACGGACACCTACTACAGGGTGCTCGACCCCGAGGGCCGCTGGATACGCGGCCTCTGGGCCGCCGGCGAGGCCGCTGCCGCAAGCGTCCACGGGGCGAACAGGCTAGGCTCAAACAGTACCATAGAGTGCCTAACCTCGGGGAGGCTCGTCGGCAGGCAGATTGCAAGGTTCCTCGAGAAGAACCCGCCGCCCCGGGCGCCCAGCCGGGGGAGGCTGGAGAGGGAGGAGAAGCGCATCTACGACGAGCTCCTGAAGAGGGAGAGCGGCGAGAGCATATACGAGATAAGGAGGGAGATGAGGGAGACCATGGAGAGGCTGGTCCACGTGTTCCGCACCAGGGAGGGCCTCGAGGAGGCGCTGCGGAGGCTGCGGAGGCTCCGCGAGAGGATGCGCCACGCCTACCCCCACGACAAGAGCAGAGTCTACAACACGGACCTCGTGGCGGCGCTGGAGACGGCGAACATGCTAGACGTAGCCTACACCGTGGCTGCGGCGGCTCTTGCCAGGACCGAGAGCAGGGGCGCCCACTAC
>JAADFC010000088.1 GCA_013153105.1 Thermoproteota archaeon | reverse complement strand
TCTCCGCCCCCGGAGGCTCCGCCTTTCCAAGGCCGTCCGGGACCTCGTCGCGGAGACAAGCCTGGAGCCGTCGGACTTCATGATGCCCATATTCGTGAAGAAGGGCATAGACAAGCCCGAGCCTATCCCAAGCATGCCGGGCCAGTATAGGTACCCGGTGGAGCAGGTTGTTGACGTCGTTAGGGAGGCGCTGGAGCTGGGCGTCAAGAGCTTCATACTATTCGGCGTTATACCCGACGAGGAGAAGGACTACAACGCCTCCAAGGCCTACGACCCCAAGGGCCCGGTGCCGGAGGCCCTCCGGCTGATACGCCGCGAGCTGGGCTGGGAGCCGGCCCTCTTCACGGACGTCTGCATCTGCGGCTACGCCAGCCACGGCCACTGCGGGATACCCGTGGAGAAGCATGGTAGGAAGCTGATAGACAACGACTCGACCCTCGAGATAATCTCGAGGATGGCCGTCGTCCACGCCGAGGCTGGAGCGGACTTCGTGGCGCCCAGCGGTATGATGGACGGGATGGTTCAGGCTATAAGAAGGGCGCTCGACGACGCCGGCTACAGCGAGGTGGGCATAATGAGCTACGCGGTCAAGTACGCCAGCGGCTTCTACGGCCCCTTCCGCGAGGCCGCAGGCTCCGCGCCCAGGTTCGGGGACAGGAGGAGCTACCAGATGGACCCCAGGAACGCGCTCGAGGCCCTGAAGGAGGCCAGGCTCGACATAGAGGAGGGCGCTGACATACTAATGGTCAAGCCGGCGCTCGCCTACCTGGACGTGATAAGGCTGCTCAAGAGTAGCTACCCCGACTACCCCCTCGCAGCCTACAATGTGAGTGGCGAGTACAGCCTCGTGAAGGCCGCGGCTGAGAAGGGGTGGATAGACGAGAAGCTGGTTATGATGGAGATACTGACCGCGATAAAGAGGGCGGGCGCAGACATAATCATAACCTACCACGCGCTCGAGGCAGCCAAGCTGCTGAGAGAAGGCTACAACCCGTTCTAAGCCAACGAGAGTACCTCAGCCGCACTCATTTCAGCCACGTAGAGCCTCACCGGCCCCCGTGCCCCCCTCTCAAACTCCTCCAGCGCCCCGAGCCCCCAGGCCTCCCTACCGTCGCCCCAGAGGAGATGGGCACCGAAAGCCACCCCGTCCAGCAGCGCCAGCGTAAGCTCGCCCCCGCCCCCCTCGACGAGGCACGCGAACCCAGTCACGCGCCCCTCTACAAGCAGCTCGAACGCCCCGCGGGGCTCGCCCTCGAACACCAGCCTGGAGAGCAGACAGGAAACCCTCCCGGCAGCCTCGTCGAGCGGCAGGGAAGGCAGCCCCGGGAGCCCGGAGACGCCGCGAGCCTCCACAGCCGCAGCCACGCCAGGCGCACCCAGAGAGGCCCGGGACGAGACAGCGGGGAGGGAGAGGCTTGGGGGGCGGTGATACCATACAACACGGCTCTCCAGGGGCGCCGGGGGTGACGAGTTCCAGGCCCCAGGAGCCCCGCCGCCGCGGGGCTGTGATGAGGGGATTAGCCACCCGACCCGCGCCATTACAGTATTAGCGTTCGGCTAGGCTCATATGTATCAACGGTCTGTCTTCATCGCAGTTTTATGCGCGGACCCCCTCGTTTATACGGGACGCAACATTTCAAGTTACAAGCCCGGGAAGAGCCGTGGCCCAGGCTGTAAAGGGCAGCCTCGTGGAGTACAGGCCCGAGGAGCTCGAGGAGACCCGGAGGAAGGTCGTGGAGAGGGGCCTCTCCCCCTGCCACGCGTTCTTCGCCTGCATACTCGCGTCCCTCGCCGAGATAAACGCTCTCAACCAGGCGGTAGCCAACTTCATGGCCAAAAAGGCGGCCCCGAAGATACACAAGTACCTAACAGCTATGGGTAAGCTCCACGTCACCGGGAACACCCCGGTCGAGAGGCTTGAGAGCCTGGTGAAGCAGCTCAACGAGGCCCTCGAGATAAGCCCCGAGGCCGTAGTGAAGACGGAGCCCGACGGGACCATCCTCGTGGGCATAGGCGGCGGGAGACGGTGCCGCTACTGCCCCAAGGGCGTTGGCGAGGCCCAGATACCCGGCACCGCGTGCCCCTTCCCGAGGCTGATAGAGCACCTCGCCAGGCTCGAGGGCATCGACCTGGAGCTTGTGATACAGAGAGTAAACGGCCACTTTGAGGAGGTGCGCCGCGAGGACAAGCTCTGCTGGATAAAGTACCGCATCCGCGGCTTCAGGGAGGCCTCCTAGCCCTCTATCCTCCCGCGGCCGGGCGCGGGTCTTTTACACGTGTAGCGCCTGCGGCCCGGGGGCCCGGGTAATGTTCCTCCCCCCGGGGTGTGCCGTTGGGTAGGCGTATGCACTTCGGCCCGGCCGGTAAGCCTACCACCATGAAGAGCGGCGACTACGTGAAGGCTATCGAGGTTGTGGCGCAGTTAGGCCTTGACGCTATCGAGTACGAGGCGGTGCGGGGGGTGAGGATTAGCGAGGCGAAAGCGCGGAGGATAAGGGAGGCGGCTGAGAAGTACGGTGTCATAGTGTCTATGCATGCGCCCTACTACCTCAACTTCGCGGCGCTGGAGGAGGAGACGAGGAGGAAGAGCCTTGAGCGGATGAAGGCCGCTGTCCGGGCTGCGTCGTGGATGGGCGCTTACGCGGTGGTGTTCCACCCTGGCTACTACAAGGGGCATGAGTCGAGGGAGTCCGCGGTGAAGCTTGTGGTTGAGAGCCTGAGGCCGCTGATAGAGTTTATGGAGCAGGAGGGTATCCGGGGGGTCTGGATAGCCCCGGAGACGACGGGCAAGAGCAGTCAGGTCGGTAGTGTCGAGGATGTAATCGAGATATGCCTTGGCCTTGGTAAGTACTGTAGGCCCTGCGTGGACTGGGCCCACCTGTACGCGAGGAGCGAGGGCGGCTACGTCACCAGCGTGGACCATGTGGTGGAGGTTATAGAGAAGATTGAGAGGGAGCTCGGCGGCTGGGCGGTGAAGCCTCTCCACACGCATTTCAGCAGGATAGAGTACGGGAGGGGCGGGGAGAGGGAGCACCATACGCTGGCCGAGGAGGAGTACGGGCCGGAGTGGAGGATCGTATGCAGGGGCTACCGGGAGACCGGCGTCGAGGGCGTGGTCATCTCGGAGAGCCCGATACTGGAGCAGGACGCGCTGGTGATGAAGAGGATATGCGAGGAGGAGGGCTACGTCTAGCAGCCTCCGCCCCTGCCGCTGCCGAGCCGCTGGAGCACCGCGTCCACGAGCCTCTCGTGTTTCACCTCCTCCTCGGCGAGCAGCTCGAGGAGCTTGCGCAGCGTGGTGCCTGGCTCGGCGAGCTCCACCAGGCCCCTGTAGCTGGACTCGGCGAACTCCTCTATGCTCCTGTGCATCTTCACCAGCTCGGCCAGCTTCTCCCTGTCCACGCCGCCCGCCTTGGCGTGCACGGTGACTTCCTTGGCTAGGGTCTCCGCCTCGGCGAGGGCGCGGAGCAGGGCCCAGGCTATCTCCCTGTGGAGGAGGCTGTCGAGGGCTATGAGGAAGAGGCTCCACCTGGTCTCGTCGTCGCCGCAGAGCTTCGCCATCTCCATGTAGGCGTGGGCCTCGCTCATCTCGTCGAGAGCCACGTCCTCCAGCTGCTCCTTTATGCTCCTAATCTTCTCCAGCAGCTTCCGTACACGCTCCTCGAACGAGCCGCCGCTCATAGCGGCACCCGGGGTCCTCTGGCCTTTGGGGCGGCAGGCTATAGAGGGCACCCCCGAGCCCCCGGGGGGGCCTGGGCCGGAGGGTGTGGCCGAGGCTGTGGGAGGCGCTGCCGCGGTGGAGCCGCTGCTGCTGGCTGGGCTCATGCTAGCGCTCCTGGGCGAGCCCCTCGCGTATCTCTCGCTCCTCCGCAGTAGGGACGTGGGGGAGGCGGCGGCGCGTGCTAGGCTGCTGATGCTAGCCTCTGTCGCGGCTGCGGCCCTCTACAGCCTTGGGCTGGGTAGTGTCGCCCCGGTGGCGCTCGCGGCTGCGGCGCCGCTGCTGGTGGCTGTGCAGGGGCTGCTGGGGAGGCTGTACGATAGGCGTACGGTCGCCGTGGGGGTGGCGGTCACGGCTACCGGTGAGAGGCTGGGGTTCAGGGTAATAGACTCTTCGAGGGCCACGGCGTTCACCCTCGCGGCGGGCGGGAGGGTTTACGCTTCAGCCCGGCTGGTGCAGCTGCTCGACCCCGATGAGCTGGCGGCGGTGGTGGCCCACGAGTACGGGCACCTCCGTGGCCTGGCGCCGCTGCCGGCGTGGGCGGCGGTGCTGGCGCTGGTGGCGAGCCTCTCCTGGCTCCTCCAGGGCGCCCTGGAGGCGCCGCCGGCCGAGGCGGTGGGCGCCTTGGCCGTCGCGGCAGCGGCGTGGATGGGGTTCAACTGGGGCTGGGAGCACCTTGCCGACGTGGTGAGCCTCGAGGCCGCCGGCGCCCC
>JAADFC010000010.1 GCA_013153105.1 Thermoproteota archaeon | reverse complement strand
AACCGCGGCAGCCACAGCCACGGCGGCGAGAAGCGTCGCCACCACCGCGGCTGGGCCGCCAAGCGCAGCCGCCACCAGGGCGGCGGCGTACCCCGCGTACGTCACATACTCGGCGTAGGCGAAGTTGGCTATCTTCGTCACCCTGAATATAAGCGTCAGGCCGAGGCCCATCAACCCGTAGATGGCGCCTATCTGGAGCCCGTCGAAGAAGCTGCCGAGCAGGCCGTACAGGTAGACCGAGGCCGGCACCTCCTCCACCCCCAGGGCTAACCGTGCTTGCCCAGGAACAGCTCCTGGAAGTCGGGCCTGGAGAGAATCTCCTTCCCAGGCCCCTCCGCCGCTACCTTACCGGCGACGAGCACGTAGCCGCGGTCAGCCATCTCTAGCGCCCTCCTAGCGTGCTGCTCCACTATCAGCAGCGCCGCCCCCGTCTCCTCCTTAATAGAGTTCAACGCGTTCAACAGCTCGAAAGCAGTCTTCGGCGCTACACCCGCTGTGGGCTCGTCGAGCAGGAGAAGCTTGGGGCGCAGCATCAGGGCGCGGCCCACGGCTAGCATCTTCCTCTGCCCACCGCTGAGTGCGCCGGCGAGAACGTTCCGCAGCGCGCGGAGCTGGGGGAAGATGTTGAACACGAGCTCCATAGCCTCCCTCAGCTTCTCCGGGTCGTCGATGAGGTAGCCGCCCATCTCAAGGTTCTCCTCCACGGTGAGGTCGGGGAAAATATTATTGTCCTGCGGCACGAACCCCATGCCGAGCCTCGTCTTCTCCTCCGGCGGAGCCCTGGTAACGTCGCGGCCCTCGAATATGACACTGCCCGAGAACACCCTGGCAATACCATATATCGACTTGAGGAGCGTACTCTTCCCGCTCCCGTTAGGCCCAACCAGCGCCACGGTCTCCCCGCGCTCGACATAGATGCTTACATCGTGTATCACGACCATCTTCCCGTAGCCGCCCACAAGGTTCAGCGTCTCGAGAATCTTCTCGCCAGCCAACACGCCCACCCCACGGCGCGGCTAGGCGGAGCCGAGATAAGCCTCTATCACCAGCGGGTTGCGAGTCACCTCCTCCGGGCTCCCATCAGCTATCACATGCCCCTCATGCATGACAATAACCCTGTCAACATAGTCGAAGAGCACCTCGAGACGGTGCTCGATAACGAATATCGTGAGCCCCTCCCTGTTCAGCCTCTGGAGCGTCTCGAAAATCTGCCTCGAAAGCTTGGGCGCAACCCCAGCCGTGGGCTCGTCGAGCAGGAGGAGCCTAGCGTCACCCATAAGAGCCCTGGATATGTCGGTGAGCTTCATCTGCCCACCACTAAGGTCGGAGGCCCAGTTGAGGCTCACATGCATTATACGCAGCCTCTCCAGCGTCGAGCGGACCCGGCCCCAGAGCCCCCGCTCCTCGTCTGCCTCCCACCGCATCCACTCCCTCCGCCGCAGCAGCGCCTGCACCGGCCTATCGCCACGCCTATCCCTCGCCGCGGCAGCGGCGTTCTCAACTACGAGCATCTTGCCCCAGAGCCTCGGTATCTGGAACCCCCTCACTATACCCTTCCAGTACAGCCGGTGAGGCGGAAGCCCAGTTATATCCTCGTCATAGTAGAAGACGCGGCCAGCATCGGGCTTGTAGACCCCGGAGATAACGTTGAACAGGGTGCTCTTACCACTACCATTAGGCCCGATGAGCCCCACAAACTCGCCCTCACGAATACGGATAGACACGTTGTCAAGCGCGACGATGCCACCGAACCTCTTCACCAGGCCCTCCGTGCGGAGAGCATCCCTACCCGCCACACGCCAACCCCTCCCATCCAGCCGGAGGCCACGAGAGCCCCCAGGAGGAGCCCCTCCCAGGGGCGAGACGCCCAGGGGCCAGGCCAGCCTCCCCCTGGGCGCCACGCTGAGAC
The DNA here is from genome assembly GCA_013153105.1 of Thermoproteota archaeon. Classification (GTDB taxonomy): domain Archaea; phylum Thermoproteota; class Thermoprotei_A; order Sulfolobales; family Pyrodictiaceae; genus QNYQ01. The sequence goes on along the minus strand of JAADFC010000010.1, from coordinate 2,569 downwards.
CGTAGGGCCAGATACTAACAACATCAGGCTACGCGCCCGATGCCCCGGGGAGGCTGGCCACCCCAGGTTCCCACCTATTAAAGTATTATCACGCAAGCAGCACGCCCAGCGACACCATCTCAACAGCCGGAGCCCACGGGAGAGGAGGCGGCCCAGGAACCGGAGGGCGACTCGAGGAGCGGGGCAGGAGGAGGGAGGGAAAAACCCGGGGAACACACGGCCTCGGGCTCTGCATGTTACTGGGGCGGCTGCTCGTACCACTCTATGGTCTTAGTGCTGCTGTACCATATGCCTATGTCCTTGAACTCGTAGGTGCCCTGCGGCGTCTTCACTATGGTCCACAGGTTGTAGTCGGCTATCGCCGCGTCGCCGTTCTCATCGAGCACCTTGTGGCCGGTGGCGCCCATGAAGTGGAACGCGACGGTGGGCAGCACCTCCTTGATAGCCTTGCCGTCGTACTTGCCGGCGTTGAGCACGCTCAGCATAGCAATCCAGGCGGCGTCATAGGCGTAGTAGGCGTAGAAGGTCGGGTCCTCGCCGTACTTCTCGCGGTACAGCTTCTCGAAGTGCTCGGTCACCGGGTTCCTGGCTATGGCCGGCTTGGTGCCCAGGAACTTGACCTTCACCAGGAACTCGGCTATCTCCTTGTTCTCGAGGAAGGTCTTCCTGGCCATGCTGTCGGGGCCGAACCAGCGCACCTGCTGGAGCACCGGCACCTTAGAGGCGGCGGTCAGTATCTTCTGGCCGTCGTTGTCGAAGGCTATTATCAGCACGGCAGTCTTGTCGGGCTCGCCTATCGCCTGCACCTTGGTAGCCAGCTGGGTCACCTCGGGGGTGAGGTCGGGTTTGTCGTACTGGTAGAGTATCATCTCAACCTTGCCGCCAAGCTTCTCGAAGGTTGTCTTCACCAGCTCGGCCAGGCCGCGGCCGTAGTCGTCGTTCCTCGCTATTATCACCAGGTACTCGTAGCCCAGCTTCCTTATGATCTCGGCCAGGGCGGGGCCCTGCTTGGTGTCGGGGGGCGCCATACGGAACACGTAGTCGTTGGGCGCGGCTGCGGCGGCGCCGGTGCTGCTCGGGCTTATAATCACGATGTGCTGCTGGTTAGCTATGGGCATCACAGCGGCGGTCTCGCCGGTGCTCAGGGGGCCTACGACTACCTGGATGCCGCTGGCGGCGAACCTCTTTATGACCTCGACAGCCTTCTGGGGGCTGGCCTCGGTGTCCTCGTGCACCGGCTTGAACCTGAACGGCGCGCCAGCCTTCTCCAGCAGCTGGTTCATCTCCTCGATGGCGAGCATTGCGCCCTTAAGCCTCCTGGGGCCGTCGACCGCGTAGCCCTTGCTCACCGCTATGGCGAGGCCTATCGGTATCTCCTCGGGGAGCCCTCCGGCGGCGGGCTGCTGCATGGTCTGCGTCTGCTGCGGCGCCGTCTCCTGCGGCGTCGTGGCCTGCTGCTGCGGCGTTGTCGCGGCGGGCTGGGTGCCGGTTGGGCTCACCGGCGACGTTGCGGGGGCCTGCTCGCCGCCGGTCGCCAGGATGTAGCCTATGACCGCTATGGCGGCAACGACGACGATAGCGCCTATGACCCGGGCGTCCATCCTAGCCATGGCCTACACCACCCCTCCCGTGTCCTCGGTCTCCACCCTCTCCAACGGGGGACAGGAGCCTGGGGGGCTGACCACGTCTAGGATACGGCTACATGCGCGGCGGTCCAGCCCCCCGTCTAGGGGAGGGGGACCCAGGCGCAGCTGTTCACTTTAAATCTTCCCATTCCGCATACAGGAAGCGTGGCAGACGCGGGGGGACATCCGCGTGTGCGGCGGGGTGAAAAGGAGGCCCCGGCCTGGGGCTAGGGGCTGACCCTCTCCTCGCCCCGGGCCAGCCGGTCGAGGAACCGGAGCCTCTTGGGTATCGGCGGGTGGCTGCTGAGCAGCTCCTGGAGCGGGTCGGCCTCCATCCTCTTCAGCGTCTCTACCACACGGTCTATGTCGCCCCACGCGCCGCCGCCTCTCCAGGGGCTGTAGAAGGGCTCCGCTGCGGCCTCTAGGAGGGCGTAGATGAAGAGTGCTTTGAGGCTGCTGTGCCTCTCCAGCTCCTCCCGGGCGTGGGGGGTGCCGGTGTAGTAGAGGTGGAGCCTTGCGAGGGCACGCTGCATCGCCCTGGCGCCTGCCACCGCGGCGCCGTGGGCGTCGGCGTAGTACTCGCGGAGCCTGCTGAAGGCCAGCACGGCGACCTGGAGTAGGAAGCTGAGCGCCACCGCTGCAGCTCCGACGGCTGCTAGGTATACCGGGCTGCTCCGCTGCTCCCGGTCGCTGCTCCAGCCGCCCCAGAGGCCGATGCGTATCAGGGTGACGCCCATGTAGTAGAGGATGCTAGGCACCATACCCAGCAGCAGCATCAGCACCACATCCCGGTGCCTGTGGTGCCCCAGCTCGTGGCCTATCACAGCCAGCAGCTCGTCCTCCGGCAGCATCTGGTAGAGGCTCCTGCTCACCGCCACGTAGCGGCCTGCGAGGAAGTTGCCGTAGGCGAACGCGTTCGGCGGCCCCTCGACGAGCACCGCCCT
>JAADFC010000148.1 GCA_013153105.1 Thermoproteota archaeon | reverse complement strand
CTAGACAGGGGGAGGGGACGCCCGGGGGGAGAGGAGGGGGCGGGCGGTGCCCAAGGCGCTCATAATCCTCGAAGAAGGGTTCGACGACTTCGAGTACTTCTACTCCAAGCACCGCCTCGAAGAGCTTGGCTTCACGGTCCACGTGGCCTCCCACAGGAAGCACAGCCCCACACCAGTCTACGACCCCGAAACCGGCAAGCTCCAGCCAGCACCCCGCAGGGTAACCGGGAAACACGGCACCCAGGCCACGGTGGACCTCGACTACAGGGAGGCCCTAGAGAGGCTAGACGAGTACGACGTCCTCATCCTCCCCGGGGGCCGCAGCCCGGAGAGGGCCCGCCAGCACCCCGAGGCGGTCGAGATAGTCAGGAGGATGGCCAGCCAGGGCAAACCCATACTAGCCATATGCCACGGCCCCCAGCTACTAATCTCAGCCGGCGCAGCCAAGGGCCGCAGGATGACCGGCTACCCGGGCATAAGGGACGACATAGAAAACGCGGGCGCAACCTACACCGGGGAACCCGCAACCCGCGACGGCAACATAGTAACCATCAGGCACCCCACAGTCCTCGGCCAGGGCTTCAGGCTGTTCACCCAGCTCCTACGCGAGAGAAACCTCGCAAACAACTGCTAACCCAGCCCCTACACCCCGCCAGACACACCCTCGTTTCTCATCCACTTTCAATCAACAGGCGTCGTCCAACCCGCGCAGCCCTTGGGGCGGGAGTGTAGACCGCAACCGATAACCCTCGGCCGGCAGCGGAGCTGCCGCCAGGGGGGCGGCGCTTTGAGCCGCGCAGAGACGGAGGGCACGCTGGAAAGCGAGGCGACACGGAGGGGGCTTCAGGGTATCGTTGAGGAGCTGAGACGCCACGGCATCCACGCAGACGTAGAACGCGACCCCCTGAGAGGCGGAAGCGACATCTACATAGACCTCAACGACCTCGACAAGCTGGACCGCCTCTGCAGCGAGAAGAGGCTCAGCCCCGAGGCTCAAAGGCTCCTCTGCTAGCAGCCAAGCTTCTCGTAGATGGACTCCCGCCAGCCTACATCGACCACCCTCACCGTGCAATCCTCATCGTTAAGCCAGTAAACCAAACGTAGCCTGCCCTTACGGTATCGGTAGAGTCCATGGCACCTTCCGCGGAGAGGTTCTCCGAGACGAGGATTAGATTCAAGCTCGTGCAGCGCCTCTTTAACAAGCATAAACGCGTCAGGGTGGCGGCGAAGCCAACGAGCAACCTCGCGGTGGGCAACGGCCCTCCACCTGCCTCGGCACCTCCCTGACGCCACATTGCTCCCCGCTGGACCTTGGATAGCCCGGCAGCCGCGCTATTTAAGGGGGTGAGGGCCTGGTGTTACCGCCGCTCTCAAACCAGCTCGCGGATACGATTCCATGGTAGTACCGGTGCAAGCCTAGTTTCGCCGACGCAGAGCCGGAAGATATTGTGTTTCAGCAATACTATCACACCCCGATTACAGTGCATGTACCAGTATAGCTTGTATCAACTCCTAATCGGCGTGAAGGCGATGTGCGATAAACGGGGTTATGTTGTTATGTCTTGCAGCCTGTGCCTCTCCTTGGCCTGTTTGAACTCCATTGCTATGCGGCGGCCCATGTAGACCGGCTTGTCCCAGTAGAGCCAGGTGTAGGGTGTGCCGGTCCCGGTGTAGACGTTGGTTCCCGCTACTATCCTGCCGCTGAACTCGAAGATCTTGTAGGTGAGGTCTTCGAGTACTACTCCTTCGAGGCTGTAGGGGCCTTTGGGCGGGTGGCCGGTCTCCCTCTCCACGGCCTCTGCGAATCTTTCGCCGTAGCTGATTATTGTGGCTAGGAGGCTCTCCCTGGCTACTATGGGTGTGTTGGCTACCACGGTGTATGTAGGCTCTGTGGCCAGCTGCTGCTGGAGGGCTGCGGGGAGCCTGGCTAGGCCGTCGATGTTTGACTCGTGCCTGGTGTCCATGCCTATTATCTCTACCCTGCCGTATATGGGGCTGTGGAAGTAGTGTGTGTATAGCCTGACACCCACCAGGTACTCCTGGACTATTATCTCCTCGCGGGTGTAGCCGAGCTTCTCCAGCTCCTCGAGGACCCTCGGGAGGGTCTCGGGCGTGGCCAGCCTGTAGCCCCTGCCCCCCTTGGCTCCGGGGAGCTTGACTATCACCGGCCCGGTGGCCTCCTCGGGGCGGGTCACCGTCCTCGGGGTCTCGATGCCGGCTTCTCTTAGGAGGCTCATCTTCCTGTGCTGGTCGGCCTCTATCTCTAGGAGGTACCTGTTGCCGAGCAGGGGGATCTCGAGCTCGAGGAGCCTCCTCCACCCTAGGTATTCTACGAGGCTCCCGTGGGGGACGAGGACGGCGTTCATCTCGCGGAGCCGCTGCTGGACCCTCCTGGACGCGAGCTCGCTCCAGGAGTCGAGTATCACCGGGCGGGTGTAGAGCCAGGGGAACCTGCTGTATATCCTCTCATAGTGGCTCCGCGTCGCTATGAGCACGGCTGGAACCTTCTCGTCCAGCGCGCCCCGGAGCAGCTGGAGGGCGGAGTGGCTCGCGGGTACCGCCAGCACGGCGCGCTGCTGGTCGTAGCCGCTGAGCGCGTCCCAGCCTGGGGGGCTGCCCCGCATCCCCGGGCTCCCAGCCGCCGCGGCGGCTGGGGGTGTGGGGGTGTTAGCGGCGCTGGCCCTGGAGCCGCCTCCTACAGTAGTCGAGCGCCTTGGGGTCCACCCGGTAGACGCGGCTTCCCCCCTGGGGCCTCTGCTGGGCGAGCCTAGCGAGGGGGCAGACCCTCGCTAGGGGGCAGCGTGCGCAGGGGCAGCCCCCGCCGGCGCCGCCGGGCTGCTCCACCGGCTCCACCCAGCCCATAGCCTCGAGGAGGGCTATCAGGGCCTCCGCCTCCCTGGGGCTAACCTTCAGGAGGCTGGCGGCGAGGCCGGGGCCGAGGACGCCGAGCCTCTCCGCCTCGAGTATCAGTCTGCACATCTCGTCGGGGGTCACCCTGGGCCTCGGGGCTGAGGCTCTCATGCCGGCTCCTCTCCGCGGCGGGCGGTGCACTCGAGCGGGGGCTGGGGGAGCAGCCTCAGGCTTATCCTCCGGAGGGCCTCGGCCACCCTGTCCATGTACTCCTCCAGCCTCTCCGGCGGCAGGCCCCGGGCCCGGGCGCGGCGCTTCACCTCCTCCAGCACCCTCCTGTAGCTCTTCAGCCGCTCGTTCAGACTCCTCCAGGGCACCCCCCGGAGCGCCTCGCCGACCTGAGGGTCGTAGGGGACGAGGCCCTGGAGGATGAGCGCCGCTATTATCGGGTAGCCCTTGTAGCCCCGGAGCCTGGTGCCGTTGTCGCTGCTGTAGGCGAGGCCGCGGCCGGGGTCGACGTAGACGGTGTAGACCCTGGAGCCATCGCTGCTGCGCACGCGGAAGCAGCTGCTACTTAGCCTCTCCACCCTCCCCTCCGCGACCGCCGCAGCAGCCTCCAGCGCCTTGATCCTCGGCGGCTCCCGGAGGAGCCTCCCAGAGCCTACCATGGACGCCGTGGCCCACGCACCTCCCCACGGCTCCGGAGGCGGGGGTGGCCCCGGGCGATTTACCCCTCCCCGCCGGCCTGCCCCGGGAGGGGTGGAGGTGCGACGAGGGCCTTGGCGCGTCTCCCCGCTCCACGCGGCCTTGTGGCGTTTATCAGCGACTTCGGCCTCGACGACCCCTACGTGGGGATTGTCCGCGGCGTGGTGGAGAGGCTCTACCACGGCTCGGTTAGGGTTGTGGACGTGAGCCACGGGGTCAGGCCGTTCAGCGTGCTAGACGGCGCCTACACGCTCTACACCAGCTACCGCTGGTTCCCCAGGGGCACCGTGTTCCTCGTCGTCGTAGACCCCGGGGTGGGGTCGGAGCGCAGGGCGGTAGCGGTGGCGACTAGGAACTACTACTTCGTCGGCCCCGACAACGGCGTCCTCCACCCCGCCGCGGAGGAGGACGGCATAGTCGAGGTGAGGCTCCTCAACAACCCGGCCTTCCACCTCCGGCCGGTCTCCCACAGCTTCCACGGCCGCGACATCTTCGCCCCCGCCGCCGCCGCGCTCGCCGCCGGGGTCCCCCTCGAGGCGCTGGGCGACCCCCTGGAGCCCGGCAGCCTGAAGCGGCTCACGCTGCGGCAGCCCTGCCCCGGGGAGGGGGAGCCCGTGGAGGCTCTGGTCGTCCACGTGGACAGGTTCGGCAACCTCGCACTGGGCCTCGAGGGGGCCTGCCTCGAGAAGCTCTGCAGAGACGGCGCGGTTGAGGTTGAGACGCCCCGGGGGGAGACGTTTGAGGCCAGGTGCCTCCCCGTCTTCAGCCACGCCAAGCCCGGCGAGCTGGTGCTCTACATGAACAGCCTCGGCTTCCCCGAGCTCGCCGTCAACCTGGGCAGCGCCGAGGAGAGGCTGGGCGCCACCCTGGGCGGGAGGGTTAGGCTGAGGCCGCGGGGCGGCTAGCGAGTAGCCTGGCGAGCGTGTAGCCCGCTGCCAGCTTCGCAGCCCTGGCGGCGA
>JAADFC010000027.1 GCA_013153105.1 Thermoproteota archaeon | reverse complement strand
GTACTGGCTTCAGGGGCTTGGTGGTGCTGGGGCTGGTGGGGCGCCCTTCGCCCGCAGCGTCCGGGGCTGTCGTCTGGAGTGTCGGCCCCCTGACGCACGTGTGGGGGGTGGTGTGTGGTGGCTGTGCGTGTGGTGATTGTAGGTCAGGGGCTGGTTGCGACCCACTTCGCTGTGGGTCTTGAGAGGATTAAGGCGGGCGAGCTGGAGCCTTACGGTGTGCCGCTGGCGAGGTACAAGCTGCCGTACCGGATTGAGGATCTGGAGATTGTGGGCAGCTATGATGTTGACGAGGAGAAGGTTGGTAGGAGCGTGTACGAGGTTGCCAGGAGGCTTGTGGGCGATATTCTGCCGGTGCCGGAGACCCTGAAGGAGATAGTGGTGAGGAGGGGTATACACCTGGGTAGCATGGTTGGGCTGCCGTTTAAGGTGAAGGGGCTGGAGGAGGAGCTGGGGAGCACTAAGGCTGCTATCGAGAGGCTTGTGGACGAGTTTAAGGAGATGAGGCCCGATGTGGTCATAAACGCTGCCACCACGGAGCCGGCGAGGGCTTTCAACAGTGTGGATGCGCTGCTGGAGGCTATTGAGAGGGATGACCGTGACCGCCTGAGCGCGAGCCACGCCTACGCCTATGCCGCCTACCTGTACGCTAAGGAGACTGGCAGAAAGGTTGTGTTTGTGAACGTTATACCGAGCCCGCTGGCGAGGGATGACGCTATAGTGGCGCTCTACGAGAAGGCTGCCAGCCTGGTGCTGGGCGACGATGGTGCCACCGGCGCTACGCCGTTGACTGCTGACCTGCTGGAGCACATGGCTGAGAGGAACCGGTACGTGCTGAGTATTGCGCAGTTCAACATTGGTGGTAACACTGACTTCCTGGCGTTGACGGTGCCGGAGAGGAACAAGATGAAGGAGGAGACCAAGAGTAGTGTAGTGAAGGACATACTGGGCTACGATGCCCCGCACTACATCAAGCCGACCGGCTACCTGGAGCCGCTGGGCGACAAGAAGTTCGTCTCGATGCACATATGGTGGAAGACGTTCAACGGCCTTGAGGACGAGCTTGTGGTGAACATGAGGATTAACGATAGCCCGGCTCTGGCGGGGCTGCTGGTGGACCTGGCGAGGATCGGTAAGGCGCTGCTGGACAGGGATGTGAAGGGCACCGCGTACCCGGTGAACGCGTTCTTCATGAAGGACCCTGGGCCGAGGGGGAGCAGGAACAAGGCGAGGATACGCGCCTACTACGATATGCTCCAGTACCTGCGGGAGCTGGGTGTCATAGAGGAGTCCTAGGCCTCCCCCTCTTTTACCGGGGGCTCCTCCCTGCCGGTTATGTGGCGGCTGGTCAGCCTCCACTCGCCGCTGGGGTCTATTACGCCGCTTGCCCTCCTTGTGGCCCAGCAGTTGAAGGCTACCGCTATAGCGTAGGTCGCCGGGTGCCTGTGGGCGTAGTCTATGTGGACGGCGAGTGCGGTGGTGCGGCCGCCGAAGCCGTGGGGGCCTATGCCCAGGCTGTTCACGGCCTCGAGCAGCTTCTCCTCCAGCCTGGCTAGCTTGGGGTCGGGGTTCCTGGTGCCTATCTCCCGCAGCACCGCCATGCGCTTGGCTATGTGGAGGGCCTGGTCTGCGAGGCCTCCTATCCCCACGCCGACCACAACTGGGGGGCAGGGTTTGGGGCCCGCCTCCGCCACGGCTTCGAGGATGGTCTCGGCGAGCCTCTCGGGGGCTTCCAGGGGGTTGGCCATGGTCAGCCTTGTGGGGGCCTCGCTGCCGCCTCCCTTGGCGGCGTAGGTTGCCTCGAGCCTGTCGCCGGGTGCCAGCTCGACCTCCAGCCAGGGGACGTGGCGGCCGGTGTTGTCGCCGCTGTTCCCCCCGTGGATGGGGTCGACTGCGTTGGGGCGGAGGGGGACGCGGCGGGTGGCCCTCCGCACCGCCTCCCTGGCTGCCTCCTCGACGAGGCCGCGGAGGGGGTAGTCGACGCCGATGCGGAGGTAGAAGACTGGCACGCCCGTATCCTGGCAGATGGGCCTCCCCAGCCTCGCCGCGAGCAGCGCGTTGCGGAGCATGGCCTCGAGCTGCCTCCTCGCCAGCCCCTCCTCCTCCCTCCCATACGCCTCCAGCAGCGCCCGGTACACGTCCACCGGCAGCCTAGTGGATGCGGTCACGACGAGCTCCTCGAGGAACTCCACCAGGCGCTCGAAGCCCGCGGCCACAGCCCCAGCCCCACAGCAGGGCTGCCCCCGGGGGCGGGGCGGCTCTTCTCTGCAGCCCTCTCCCCGGGGTCGGCGGGGAGGGGGGCTAGAGTGTCCTGGACCTCGCCGAGGCCACGGCGGCTAGGAGCAGTGTGACAGCTGCCGCTGCAGCTGCGGCTGTCAGCGTCGCCACGCCCGTCTCCCGGTCCTCCCCGCTGCGGGGCGGGTGGGGCAGCCTCTCAACGTGGACTTCGACCGATGTTTCTCCGAGCCTGCCGCTGGCGTGGGCCCACTCGAGCCAGCCGCGGCTGTCGTAGTGGAGGCTTATCCTCACCCCGGCCAGCCTCCTCTCGAGGGTGCGGCTGGGCGGCAGCGTGGCGGGGTCGTGGTATACTGGGATGGGCGCGGCGGGTCTCCCGTGGAGGGGTGCGCCCAGCAGGCCGGGGCGGAGGCCGAGGAGCGCTAGGAGGGTGAGGGCTTCCCTGTCCATGCTGCCGCCGGCGGTGTAGGAGAGTAGCATCCAGAGGCTGCTCCCCGCGGGGCCGAGGGGCTCGACGCGGAGCACCAGCGTTACCGGGGCGGCGCCGTCGACTGCCACGGTCACATTGTAGTGTAGGGGGCTCCAGGCGGCGAGGGCGATGAGGGCTGCTGCGAGGGCGGCGTTCACGGCTGTGGCCCGTGCCTCCTCGGGGGCGGGTGGCGGGGATTAGCAGGGTTTGAGCGATGGCCCCGGCGTGGTAGGGGTTATCCGCCTGGGGGCGCCTGGCGCCCCTGCGGAGTGGAGCGGTGGCGCACATCTCTCCCCTCCGGGGCTGCAGGGGCTGAGGCCGTGTTGGCTGGTGGCGGTGTCGAGGCTGTCGGGGAGCTTGGCGTCCGGGTCTGGGGGCGCGTGTGGGGGCGGGGGGTGTACCTGCTGGGGGAGCCGCTGCCCCTGATGGGCCATATAGCGTTCGGCGTGATTGACCGTGGTACCAACGTGCTGCAGGTGCGTCCGACCACCCTGTGCCCGTTGAGCTGCGTGTTCTGCAGCGTCGACGCGGGGCCCCGGAGCAGGTGGAGGAGGAGCGAGTACCTGGTGGAGCCGGGGTGGCTCGCCTCCTGGGTGGAGGCGGCTGCGAGGGAGAAGGGTGTAGCGGTTGAGGCCCTGATAGACGGTGTGGGGGACCCGTTCACCTACCCGTGGCTGCCCCGCCTGGTGAGGCTGCTCAAGGAGACCGGCGTCGTCTCCAGCGTGGCGGCGGAGACGCACGGGGAGACGCTCACAGTGGAGCTGGTGCGGAGGCTGGAGGAGGCGGGGCTGGACCGGGTGAACCTTAGCATAGAGACGCTGGACCCGGAGAAGGCGCGCCGCCTGGCGGCGACGCCCTGGTACGACGTGGAGAGGGTTAGGAGGGTCGCCGAGTTCATAGCCAGGGAGACGAGCATAGACCTCCACGTGACCCCCGTCTGGCTCCCTGGGGTCAACGACGAGGATGTGGTGGAGATAGTCGAGTGGGCCTACCGTATAGGCGCGGGCAAGCGGTGGCCGCCGGTGACGGTGCAGAAGTACATCGCCCACCGGCGGGGCCGCAGGCCCCCGGGCGTGAGGGAGCCCGGCTGGGACGAGTTCTGGCGGTGGCTCCGGGAGCTGGAGCGGAGGACCGGCAGGAGGCTCACCTGGAGCATGGAGGAGTGGGGGATGCGGAGGGCGCCCAGGGTCAGGCAGAGGCTGCGCCGGGGCGAGAGGGTGAAGGTTCAGGTCGTCGCGCCTGGGTGGCTGAGGGGCGAGTGGCTCGTCCGCGTGTTGGGCGTGGACAGGGTGGCGACCCTCGTCTCGGCCCCCTGGGCGAGGCCGGGGATGCTGGTGCCGGCCAGGGTGACGGGCGACAAGGACGAGATATACATAGTGAAGCCCGCCTAGACCAGCAGCTCGAGCCCGTCGGAGGCCACCACCACGCCCCTCCCCGCGGCCCCCGAGCCGCCGGCCTGGCGGAGCGAGGAGAGGCTCTCAACGCTGAGGTGGGTGAGCACCAGCAGCCCGCCCGGCCGCAGCCTCGCCGCCAGGCGCAGCGCCTGGTCCACTGTCATGTGCCCCGTCGCCTCCGCGGCCCCGTAGGCCCCCGCGGGCAGGGTGGCCTCCACGATGGAGACGTCCGCGGCCGAGACCGCGTCCTCCACACGCCTGGTCAGGGCGGTGTCGCTGCTGTAGTAGACAAGCCCGCCCCCACCCCTAACCAGCGCCCCCCACGTGGGCACAGTATGCCTCGACTCCACCGGCTCCACCAGGCCCGCCAGCGGGGTCTCCCCCAGAGGCCGCGGCCTCATCGCCTCCCGGGCGCTGCGCGG
>JAADFC010000087.1 GCA_013153105.1 Thermoproteota archaeon | reverse complement strand
CACGCAGGGCGGCTCGCAGCCCTTGTCCTCGACCCTCTCCACACCGTATAGGCGCCTCTTCGCCACCCCGATGCTTGGCAGCCCGAGCGCGAGGCCTATGTGGGAGGCTATCCCAGCCAGCCTGGGGTGCCCTAACCCGTGGCCGTCCACGACCAGCAGCTCGGGGGCCCCGGGGGCGGCGCGTAGGGCCGTGTAGAGCACGGGCGCCTCGCGGAAGGCGAGCAGGCCAGGGATATACGGGAGCGGGGGCTCCCCCAGGGCTGCGCCGTAGCCTCTCAGGGTGAGGCTTCCATAGTCGAGGACCGCTGCCACGCCCACAGCGGCGGAGTAGCGCCTCGAGTAGGCCGCGTCGAGCCCCGCCACGAGCCGGGGCCTGGGGGGCTCCCGCGGGGCGGACTGGATGGTTTCCAGTACCAGCTTCCCTATGCGCTCCTGCAGCTCTATGAGCCGCTTTACATCGGCGGCTGCGGCGCCCTCCAAGAGCCCGAGCGCCCCGCCGCTAGACGGCTGCGCGGAGGGTTATGCTCTCCTCCTCCGCGACGGGCTTACCGTCGGCGAAGCGTATCACGAGTATATCTATGCCGTCGCCGCTGCCCGTATCCCTCTCTATGGCAGCCCTCACTGCGGCCACCGCGAGCTTCTTGGCCTCCTCGACGGTGAGGCCGCTTCGGTACCCGGTCTCCAGGACGCCGATGGCTATGGAGGCCCCGCTGCCTATTGCAGCGTAGTCATCCTCTATGAGGGAGCCCAGGGGATCCATCACGTAGAGCCTGGAGGTGCCGTCTGCCTCGACCCCGCCGACCAGCACCTCAGAGAAGAAGGGGAAGTACTTGTAGGAGTAGAGTATGGTCGCGAGTAGCTTGGCTGCGCCGCGGACGCTCAGCCTGCGCCCGGCGGAGAGGGCGTGGTACTCTAGCTCGGCCCGGAGAATCTTCACTATAGCCTGTATATCCGCGAATAGGCCTGCGAGCGCGATACCAAGGTAATCTGTTATCTTGTAGACCTTCTTCCCGCTCCGGCTTACAACGAAGCCGCCGTAGCTGAGCCTCCTCTCAGCCGCGAGAACCACGAAGCCCTCGCCGCGTATACCGACAGCCGTGGCGCCCATGGGGTAGCTCACTTGCCCTCCACCTCCCCGCAGCCCGGGGGCCGCAGGCTGGGAACAATATAACGATAGCAGCGGACGCCCCCGAGACGCGGCGCAGCCCCATTTTCCCCGGAGCCGCCCGGGACCGGGTGCTGGGAGGCTGAGCCGGCCGTGGAGCCGCGGGATGTGCTGGAGCGGTTCGTGGCCGAGGCCCAGCGCCTCGGCGTGGAGTACGCGGATGCGAGGGTGGAGAGGCGCAGGTTTACGAGGATAGAGGTGCGGGAGGGCGTCGTCACCCCCAGCTCCGGCGTCGACTACGGCGTGGCTGTCCGCGTCTACTACCGCGGCAGCATAGGCTTCGCCTACACCACCAGGGTTACCCGCGAGGCAGTGCTGGAGGCTCTCTCCAGGGCCTTCGCAATGGCCCGCGCGGCTGGGGGCGGCGCGATGCCCGGGCCGGTGACTTTCGACGCTGCCGAGGCGGAGTATGTGCATCCGGTGAAGAGGAGTGTGGCGGACGTGCCGCTGGACGTGAAGGTTTCGGACCTGCTGGAGCTTGACGGCCTGCTCTCGGGGAGTGGGGAGGTCAAGTCGAGGAGCATAAGGTACTATGAGGCTGTCGAGGAGAGGTTCTTCGCGAGCACGGAGGAGCGCTATATATCGGAGACGAGGGAGCTAGTGTATGTTGTAGCCTCCGTCTTCGGCTCCCGCGACGGCGTGAGGGGCAGCAGCCACCTCACCCAGGGCACGATAAGGGGCTACACCCTCTGGGAGAAGATGAGCCAGGAGGAGTTCGCCAGGAAGCTCCTGGAGAGGCTACACGCGCAGCTGCACGCCAAGACTCCTAAGGCGGGTGCGTTCCCGGTGGTGCTCGCACCGGAGGCTGTCGGCGTCTTCGTCCACGAGGCCTTCGGCCACCTGGCGGAGGCCGATCTCGTGGCTGCAGGGAGCGCGCTGAAGGGTCGGAAGGGGGAGAAGGTGGCGTCTGAGAAGGTGAGCATCGTAGACGACCCCGACGTCGAGGATGGGTTCGGCACCCTCCGCTACGACGATGAGGGGGTGAGGACGGCGAAGGCCGTGATTGTAGAGAACGGCATCCACAGGCAGGTTATGACTGACAGGTTCTACGCGTCGCTCCTCGGCGAGAAGCCGACGGGCAATGCTAGGGCCGAGTCGTTCCGGTACCCGCCTCTGGTGCGTATGAGGAATACCATAATGCTTCCCGGCGACGCGAGGCTGGAGGAGATGCTTGAGGGTATAGAGTTCGGCTACTACATCGTGTCCACCGCAGGCGGGCAGACCAACATGGACGGCAGCTTCCAGGTGGGCATCGGCGAGGCCTACGAGATAGTGCGGGGGGAGATAGGGGAGCCCGTGAGGAACCTTGCCATATCGGGGAACACCCTGGAGACGCTGCAGAACATAGACATGGTGGGCAGGGACTTCGGTCTCTTCTACGGCGTCTGCGGCAAGGGGCAGCGGGCCTTCGTCTCCGACGGCGGGCCCCACGTGAGGGTCAAGCGGCTGACGATAGGCGGCAGGGCCTAGCAGCCCACCCCGCCGGGGGCGTGTGTCTTCAAAGTCCTCCCCCTGAACCCTGGGCGTGCGTGTGGGGTGGCTGAGTGGTGGCCTGGAGGTTCAGCGCCGCGGAGGCTGCCGTGATGGCTGTGAGGCAGGCTATCCGTGAGGGGGCTAGCGAGGCTGAGGCGTTTGTGAGCGTCGAGCGGGGCTACCGCGTGACCATCATGGCTGGCGTCGTGAAGGACCTCGTCGTGGAGCGCGACGCGGGGGTCGCTGTGAGGGCCGCGGTGGGCAAGAGGGTTGGCTTCGCCTACGCCACCGGGCTTGACGCCTCCTCGATAAGGGAGGCTGCGCGGCTGGCCGTCCGCAACGCGCGGGCCTCGAGGGAGGACGAGTGGTGGGGCGGCTTCCCCGAGCCCAGCCCCAGCTACCCGGAGCCCGGAGGGATCTACGAGGCGTCTCTGGCTAGGGTGGAGCCGGAGACGCTGGTGGAGGATGCTAGGGAGCTGCTGGGCTTCGTCGCAGAGCGGTATGGCCGCCGCGGTGTCGCGGTGTCCAGGGCTTCTCTGGGCGTGGCTGAGGTCGAGAGGGCTATAGCTAACAGTAACGGCGTGTACCGCGTCGACGTTGGAACCTTCGCGCAGGGCTATGTGGCGTTGACCGCCCGGTTCCCTGACGGCCGCGTGTCGCCTAGCGTGTTCGAGTTCGGCTCCAGCAGGGTCTCGATACCCTCGATGACCCTGCTGGCTGAGAGGGCTGCGGAGAAGGTGCTGCTGGCGGAGAAGGTTGCGTCGGGGCTGGAGCCGGGCCGTTACCGTGTGGTGTTCGCCCCCGAGGCTCTCGCGGAGCTGCTGGAGTACACGGTTCTCGGCTCCCTGAACGGGGAGATGGCTGTCCGCGGGCGCAGCTTCTACCGTGGGAGGGTGGGCGAGAGGGTTATGGATGAGAGGCTCACCATAGTCGACGACGGCGTGCTCAAGGGTGGCGACGCTACGTGGCGCTTCGACGGCGAGGGCGTGGCGATGCAGCGTACCGTGCTCGTTGAGAAGGGGGTGCTGCGGGGCTTCATCTTCGACAGCTACTGGGGGAGGAGAATGGGGGTATCCTCGACGGGCAACGCTGTCAGGCCGGGGTATACCGGGAGGCCCAGCCCAGGCTTCACCAACGTGGTTGTAGCGGAGGGCGACGCCTCCCCGGAGGAGCTGCTGGAGGGCCGTGTCATTGTGGTGTACAGCGTGCAGGGCGCCCACACGGCTAACATGGAGACCGGCGAGTACAGTGTGGTCGGAAACCCCGCGGTGCTCTACGAGAACGGGGAGCCGAGGGGCATCGTGCCCGGTGCTGCCGTGTCGGGGAACATCTACGAGGAGCTGGCGTCTAGGGTTGAGATGGTAGGCAGGCTAGTCGAGAAGCCGTACCCCGGCATGTACGTGCCCTGGCTGAGGCTCGAGGGCGTCCACGTGGCTCCCCGCGCGGGCTAGCATATGTAGTTGAAGTAGGCCTCGAGGAGCCCGTCGAACCGGTACTCTACGAGCATGAGCCCTCTTTCCCTGCACGCCTCCTCCTCGCTCGCCCTCAGGGCGCGGCTCGAGGCCTCAAGGACGACCTCCCTGAGGAAGCCTGAGAGCCTCCCGTAGGCGGGGCGTTCGTCGAACACCCTCTTCCGCACCAGGGCCGGGTCGGGCACGACGAGCCTCCTCGGCGGCCCGCCTGGGGCTACGCCCGAGGCTGTGAGACCGCTGAGGGCCAGCGCGTAGAGGCTGCCAGGGACGAGTATCCTGCACCTCTTCCCGCCCGGCCGCCTGGCCAGCAGCTGGTAGCCTCCAGGACGGCCGGTGTAGCCTGCCGCCCGCCACCCGCCGCCGACCCTCGCGGGCCGGGCTGCAGCGAGCAGCGCGGCTGCTAGTATGGGCTCGGCGCATAGCACAGTGGAGCTGTCCGCGAGCC
>JAADFC010000085.1 GCA_013153105.1 Thermoproteota archaeon | reverse complement strand
CCAGGTGGAGTGCAGGCAGGGGAGCTAGCCCTCCCCCTCACCCCTCCGCCGCCTCCTCTCCACCGCCACCCCGCCACGCGGCCCCCCTGCAGCGGGGCTCCCCGAGGCCGAGCGGAGGCTCGACAATATACGCTCAGCCCGCTCAAGCACATCAAGCCACCTGCTAAGCTCCTCAGCCGTATCCTCCCCCCTACCCGCAGCCTCAACCATCTCAGCAATCCTCCTAGCAGCCACTCGCTCAAGCTCCTCAAGCACACCCTGAACAGTAACCCTCGAAGCCTCAGACTCGTCACGCACAATGTAAACCCTACCGTGAACCGGGCAGACAACCTCGCCGCTACGCAGCCTGAACAGCGGAAGCCCGCAGATGGGACACCGCTCCGAAAGCATTGCAGCACCTGCCCGCAGCAGGTCAGCCATACGCTTCACAACCTCCGGAGAGGAGGCGCCACCCGACACCAAGCCTACACCCCCGCCGAGCCCAGGCGCGCCACGCGCTAAAGCGCCGATAAGCAGTCAACCAGCATCAGCAGACAATAGAGCCGCGCAGCGAA
Source organism: Thermoproteota archaeon (assembly GCA_013153105.1). Lineage (GTDB taxonomy): Archaea > Thermoproteota > Thermoprotei_A > Sulfolobales > Pyrodictiaceae > QNYQ01. Next base: position 4,045 of record JAADFC010000085.1, on the reverse strand, counting down.
GCCCAGCACGCCACCATAAAAGGGGAGCAGCCCCCACCGCCGGCCGTCGGCGAACCCCCCGGGTAGAGGGGGCGGCAGCCCCCTCCCGGGACAGCCGCGAGAGGGGTGGTACCGGGTGGCAGCGCCCGTCTACGACAACGAAGCCAAAATAAGACAGGCCATAGTCATGCTTATGAGGATAGTAAACGACACCGCGGTGCCGCGCAACATCCGCAGAGCAGCCACGGAGGCGATAAAACAGCTCCGCGACACAAGCCTCAGCCCCGGCGTCCGCGCCGCAAACGCAGTCAGCATACTCGACGAGATAAGCCAGGACCCCAACATGCCCGTCTACGCGCGGACGCTAATATGGAACGTGATATCACTCCTCGAAACCGTACGCGACTAGCCAGCGGACACACCGGAACCCCGCCGCTCCTGCCAGACAGCAGTTTTTGAGAAACAACCCCCGGACAAGCCGGCTGGGACACGCTTTTGCAGCGGCGCCTAGACTTGCACCTCTATCACGAGCCCACGCCCACCAGCGCCGGCGGCGCCCCCGCCGCGGTACTTCTCCACGTCAACACCGCGGCTACGCAACAGGAGAATTATAGCCTCCCGTATAACCTCGCTCCTCGACAACCTATTCGACCTCGCGTACTCGTCCAAGGCACGTAACAGCTCATCGCTGATCTTAAACGTCACGATGCGCTGCACCGCCCCTCCCCCTCCCCCTTCCAGAGGAGCCTCCATGGGCTAGATAATACCCTAACTAGGGGGAGACCCAGCCGCAACTAAACACCATGCTAACACCACGAGGAGCAAGGGTATGTACCGAAACAGCGGCGACAAGCGGGAGGCACTACCCCTACCCGGAGGAGCTGCAGTTAACCCCTCCGCAGGGCCGGTTGGAGAAGTGAACGAAGGGTGGTGGGCCCGCGGGGATTTGAACCCCGGGCCTCCGCCGTGTCAGGGCGGCGTCCTAACCAGGCTAGACGACGGGCCCACACGTCTCGGCCTGGCGTCGCCGTGGAGACGCGGCTAGCGCTGGAGGGTGCTTAAACCTTTTCTTTTATCTCCGCTACGCTGCATAGGGCGGAGAGCGCCTCCTCCTCCACTGGGTGGAGGCGCGGCGCTGCGACGACAAGGCTGTGGGGCGGCGGCGGGTAGTCCGCAGCGGCGACCGCCTCCGGGGGGCCGGCGACGCACGTCTGCTCCGGCAGCCCGGCGCGCGCCACGCCTATGAGGAGAGCATCTCCAAGGAAGGGCTCCAGCTCCCCTCTCCGGGCCAGCTCCCTCTCTATATCGAGCAGTATCTTGACGGCCTCTGGCACGGTCATCGCCTTGCCCTCGTCGAGCCTAAGGTCTAGCAGGACGAGCGTGTGCAACCCGCGCCGCCGGTTCTCGGCTATCGTCTCCACGGTGCTGTAGGGCTTCACGCCATCCTCGGGGTAAACGAGGGTTACCGGCTTCCCAAACCTGTAGAACTGGAGTCCGGTGGCACTCATCACCGCCTGGGGGCCGCCGACGCCTGGCACTACCTCTGCCTCCACCCCGCGGCGCCTAGCCTCAGCCACGAGCGCTATGTGAGTCGTGGCGGTCAACGGGTCCCCGGGCACTAGTATAACCACAGTCTTCTCCCTAGCCTCGTCTATGACCTTCGAGGAGAACTCCTCGAGCAGGCTCCGTGTCGCCCTGGCCACCTCAGCCCGGGGATTGAGCCGCGCCACCAGCTCCTCGTCCAAGCCAGGCGCTATGCTCGTATAGGAGTCTATGTAGACCTTATCAGCGCCCCCAAGAATCTGTAGTGCCCGAAGGGTGAGATACTGAGCTGACAGCCCGCCGCCCACCAGGTAGAGCGGCACCGTCGAACCCCCCGCTGAGGGCCTGCTGTAGGCCTAGAGGAGCCTTGTCACCATGTAGTATAGCGTCTCTATGTCGGCGGTCACGTAGCTGAGTCTCGTATGCTCATTGGGCTGGTGCGCGGTCTCGTCGCAGGTCATCCACACGGCCGCGGGGTAGCCGCGGCGCCTAAGGTAGCGCGCCACGGTGCCGCCTCCGATGCCCACCGGCTTCGCCTCCACGCCGCGGGTCTCCCGGAGAGCCTCGGCCAGCGACTTTACGAGCGGATGGTCCGGGCTGGTCGGCTCGCCAGCCTCGTCCCTCATTACAGTCTCGACTGTTACCCTAGCCGCGTAGGCGCTAGAGAACCTGTAGGCTACAGCGTGGAAGACTGTTTCCACCTCGTCGACAGTATAGCTTGGTAGTATCCTGTTGTCCCAGTAGACGACGTCCCTGCCCGGGATCGTGTTTATGTTAGGCACGTTCTCCTCCTTTCTGGTCGGCTCGAACGTTGAGAAGGGAGGCTCGAAGAGAGTATCGCGCCTCGCGAACATGGAGTGGAGCGTCGCGTCCAGCTCCAGGTTGAACATCATCCCGAGACGGTGCGCGTTGAGGCCGGTATGGGGCATGCTCGCGTGGGCCTGCCTCCCCTCCACGGTGACCTTCATCCAGAGTATGTGCTTCTCAGCCACGATGACCTTGGAGCCGTCTGGGCTCCCCGCGTCCGGCACCAGGAACCAGCTGGCCTCGGGGGAGCCGAAGACCCGCTTCTCCAGCAAGTGGAGGAGGCCATACCTGCTGCCCGCCTCCTCGTCCGCCACGAGGGCGACCCCGATGTTCACGCGGGGCTCCTCGCCAAGCCTCCGTAGCAGCCATACCAGGCCCAGCGCGAGCACTATACCCTGACCGTCATCCTCCACGCCGCGGCCGTAGACTAGGTCGCCCTCGACGGTCACCTGGAATGGGGGCACCCTCCAGAGGGAAGGGTCCCCCTCCGGCACGGTGTCAAGGTGAGCCACTATCCAGAGCGTCCTCCCGCTATCACTCCCCGGCATAATGGCTAGCAGGTTGGGCCTCACACCTCCCTCGGCGCGGGGGTCCTCGGCGTCCACACGCTTAACATCCAGGCCGAGCCGCCGCATCTCCTCCTCGAGCACCCTCGCCCTCGCCAGCTCGCCCCGGCCACCCATGTCCGGCGGGATAGCCTTCACCGGTATGAAGGCCCGGTAGAGGCTCAGCACGTAGCCTTCCAGCTCCCTCCTAGCATCCTCCGGCAGCCTCCAGGCCATGGATACGGCGCCCCCCGCCCTCGGCGGGAGCGGCGCAGGGTTAGAAGGCTGCCCATCCGCGTGCCCTTGCTGCGCGGCGTGTACACGCCTCCGGGGGAGGGGCGTCGGGCGGGTGCTGCCCCACGAGCTGGCGGCCCGCTACCTGGCGCCAAGGCTGCGTGCGCTGCTCTCGCACCGGCTGCGGGCGCTGGGCATAGGCCAGGAGCGCATAGCCCGGCTCATAGCGGTTAGCCAGCCTATGGTGAGCAGGTACCTTCGCACGCCGCTGGACCGGCTGCTGGCCGAGCTCGCGGAGCTGGGCGTCGAGGAGGGAGAGGCGCTGGCCGTCGCAGACACGTTGGCCTCAACCCTCCTGCGCGGCGACCGCCGCCGCTACCTCGAGCTAGCAACCTCCTACGTCAACTCCCTCCTCTCCCGCGGCGCCCTCTGCAGCCTCCACCAGCGCCACGGGGCGCCCGTGGGCTGCGACATCTGTGCCAGGCTCTTCCAGCCCAGCCACGACCCCTACATAGAGGAGGTGCGCGAGGCTGTAGAAGCCTTTACAAGCCTGCCCGGCGCCGCCGAGCTGGTGCCCAACGTGGGCTCCAACATAGTGGCAGCCAGGCCCGGGGCCAGCAGCGTGGCGGACATCGTCGGGCTCACCGGGGGCCTATTCCGCGCCGGTGGCAGGGTGGCAGTCGTGGGCGAACCATCCTACGGAGGGAGCAGCCACACGGCGAAGGTGCTGCTGGCCGTTCACCGGCGCTGGAGGCGAGTCCGCGCCGCCCTCGTGGTGGCGCACCGGCGGGAGTGTATCGAGAAGCTCCGGCGTGCAGGCCTGCGCGTGGCCACGAGCGGCCCCCACGAGAGCCCCGAGGCGCTGCTCGACGACATAGAGGAGACGCTTGCAGCCCTAGCCGAGCCCCCCGACGTGCTCGCCGACCTGGGCGGCAGCG
>JAADFC010000077.1 GCA_013153105.1 Thermoproteota archaeon | reverse complement strand
CCCGCCATAGTCGAGCCGGGCGAGGCCCCCCATCCAGTAGATTGCGTGTTTCTCGTCGCCGGCTATGCGCTCCGGCTCGTAGAGAAAGGCTTCGGTACTGCCGGTGAGGCTCCATGCACGGATGCCCACACGATGGCCAGGCGGGTGCTTGCCTATGCTAAGCGCTTGTTCGCCGCGGGCCTCCTGGCTGCCCCTCTTCACGTAAGCCCCGGTAACCGTATTGCCGCGGAGGACCATTCGGGCAAGGTAAGTGCCGCGGTAGTCCTGCAGTTCAACTAAGTAGTCGTCTATGCCCAGGAGCGCTACAACCCTCAGAGCAGCCTCGAGCATAACGTCGCGTACCGGGATGAAGCTGTCGTAGTAGACGAGCGTCGCCCTAGGCGGCAGGGGCTGCTCCAGCGCGGCGAGTTTGTTGTCCTCCTCTGTTATCTTGACCATGGGTTTTGCTGATTCTATCCTCTCGTTTATAGACTTCATTATCGTATTTATTATTGGGTTGACGAGCCTCGCCACCCTGCCGCTGCCGCCTCCGCCGACCACTATGTGGGTGCCCTCGCCCGTGTCGATGATGTTTATAGCGACGACTATGCTATCGACACCACTCCTCATTACCAGTAGTATTACCTCCTCGGTCTCGTAGACGTTGAGGCTAAGCTTTATCCTCCGATGCCCGAGGCCGAGGAGTCGGGGTACAGCGACGACGACATAGTCGTCCCCGATTTCCTCGACGCCCGGCGCACCCTTTAGCATCGCGGTAACATTGCCCAGTAGCTTCTTCACACTCTCAGGGTCAAGCGGCACTATCAGCCGCTCACTCATCCCTATGCTCCCCGCCGGCGTTGCTACAGCCGTCGGAGCCTCCTAAAAGCTGTCCAGCCTGGGACACCAGTGTACTGGGTAGCGTTCGGCAACGGGCGCGGCGCTGTCTTAACTGCTCCCTCACGCACCCCGCGGTGCGGCGTGCGAGGTGCGTAGCGCCGTGGCGTACACGCTCAGCGACCTCGCCTGGCTCCTCTCGAAGCTGCAGGAGCACGGCGTCAAGGGCGTGGTCATAGGGAGTACTGTTATAGACCTCGAGCTTAGGAGGAAGAAGTTCGAGGATGACATAGACATCTTCGCCCTCGAGCCGAGTCCCCTCATCGAGGAGGATTTCTACCGTGGGATAGCGGAGAGCGAGGGCTGGGACATGAGCTTCACCGCGCTCGGCACGCCGAAGCTTGTTGCCAAGCTGCCGAGCGGCGAGGAGGTCATAGTGGAGTTTTACGAGAACATCCACGACTTCTACGTCCCTCCTGAGGTTCTCGAGGAGGCGCCGAAGAAGCGTATAGGGAAGACTGAGTACCGGTTCATAAGGCCCGAGGACTATATAGTCTTGAAGGCCAAGGCCGCGAGGGAGGCTGACATCGAGGACCTGAGGATAGTGAGGGAGTACATTGAGGAGGGGAAGCTGAGGATCGACGAGAGGCGGCTGCGCCGGGTCGTGGAGCTTGTACCGGAGGAGGAGCGGGGCTTCGTGGTCAACAAGCTGAGGGAGCTCGGCTTCAGGGTCTAGAGCCTCGCCGCAGCCTGGATAGGGGGTGGCTCGTGTTGGGCGGGTTCCTGGACTACTACCTCTCCTGGGCGGGGCCTGCTAGGAGGGCCTTCGCTGCGGGGTATGCTTGGAGCCTCCCTGCGGCCTACGCGTCGTCGGAGGCTGTGCTGGTCTGCGGGATGGGTGGGAGCGGGGTTGCGGGCGACTACCTGGCTTCCGTCGCCGGCTTCTACGGCGGCGCCCCGGTGTACGTGGTTAAGGGGGCTGACGTGCCCGCCTGGGTTGGCAGGAGCGTGCTCGTCTTCGCGGTGAGCTTCTCGGGGAACACGAGGGAGACGCTGGAGTGCGCGCGGAGGGCCGTGGAGAGGGGTGCCAGGGTTGCGGCTGTGACTACGGGCGGTAGGCTCGCGGTCTGGGCGCGGGAGCGGGGGCTGCCGGTGGCCATAGTGGAGGAGGCCCCCGCTCCTAGGGCGGGGTGGCCGCAGCTGTTCTACACGCTGCTCGGCGCCGCCGCGGGGGCCGGGCTTGTCTACGCGCCGCGGGCTGATGTCGAGGAGAGCCTATCGCTGCTCGAGAACCGGGAGAGGGTTGAGGGTGACGCGGAGAGGCTGGCGAGGATAGCCGCGGAGGCCGGGAGCCTCCTGGTGGCGGTTGCGCCGGAGCCCTACGCTGCTGTCGCCAGGAGGCTGGGCAGCGAGTTCGCTGAGAACGCTAAGAGGCTCGTGGTTCCGGCCGAGCTGCCTGAGGCTGGGCACAACATGCTGGAGGCCTGGGCATCCAGCGGCGTGACGATAGAGTTCATAGTGCTTGACCCCGGCGTGGAGCCTTGGAGCGGCCTGCTGGCTGAGGCGCTGGGCCTCGCAAGGCCCGCGGCGCTGCATAGGTTCGTGCTTGAGGGCTCCTCGCCTCTGGCGAAGCTGGTGTGGGGCACGTGGCTCGCCGGCGTGGCTAGCGTTAGGGCGGCGCTGCTCAGGGGGGTGGACCCGGAGAAGCTTACTGCAGTCAAGTCGTTTAGGGCTGTGGTGGAGAAGGTTACCAGGTGGGGGGCTTAGCCCACCGAGCCGACATGGGGAGGCATGGGGGCAACACCGTTATTTACGGCGCGCCGGGGCGGGGGCCTCTACGCGGAGGGATGGAATAGGATGCCCAGCGAGTACCTCACCCAGCTCAAGGACCTGATAAAGGAGAAGGCCAAGGAGAAGGGGCTTAAGGTGATGGTTGTAGGGTCGACGATGAAGCTGGTGAAGGAGGGCGAGACGATAATGAACATCAGCGACAAGGGCGAGATAGTCGAGCTGAGCTTCAAGGGCAAGAAGTACACCTACGACAAGTGGTACACGAAGCCTGAGCACCTCGCCAACACGATAAAGCAGGTCCTCGAGGTCCAGCTCTAGAGCACGAAGCCAGCCGTTAGAGTTCGACAGGGTGTTTTTCACGCAGAGCGCCGGGCGGGACCGCGCGCCGCGTCTCCCCCCTTCTGGAGCCCGCGGCTGACGGGCTCGGTGAGGTGTCCGCTCGCCATCCCCCGCGGCGGGGTCGGCGGAGGTGCATCTAGACTCTGGTCCTCACAGCCCGCTTCCCCGGGGGGCCCGGCGTGGGGGCTAGAGCTTGTCGCCGCGCCTCCCTCCTCTGCCGCAGGCGTTCGACGCCGCCGCTGCCGCCGCGGCTTCCTCGACAAGCCTGGAGGCCCCGCCCGGCCTGTCGGGCGGGGCGTCTAGCTCTCTGGCGTACTCCTCTTCGAAGCGCAGCTGCTGGCTCCACTCTCGGACGCCGAGTGTCTCGAGGATGCTCCACACGTTGATGTAGGCTGCTCCGGCCTTTGCGGCTGCGGCAGCCGTGTGGCTCTGGTGCCCGTAGTGCCCGTCTACTACGAGTATCCTGCTGGGCTTGAACGTCTTGAGCCCCTCCAGCACGTCTCGGAGCAGCTCCACGAGCAGCCTGGGGCTCCTGGGGCCGGCCCAGCGGCGGTGGATGGGGCTGTAGCCGTAGCCTAGGGGCCAGGCGAGGAGGCCGCCGCAACGCCGGGCTATGATGCAGGACATGTGGAGTGCCAGCAGCGTGTCCAGCTGCGCCGGCCCCTCCGGGCGGTCTTCGAGGCTGCCGATGGGGAGTATGAGGAGCCGACTCTTCGCCGCCCGGTGGCTCCATACGCCGAGGCGGTGTAGGCAGAGGAGTAGGGCCTCTAGCCTGGTAGCCGCAGCGCTATGGGTACCAGTATCGCTGCGAGCGTAGCCCAGATTGTCACGAGGAGCCCTATCATCCACCTTGTGAGCCCCTCCAGCCGCGCCTCTATCCGGTCGAGCCTCCTCTCCAGCCTCTCTATGTCGTCCCTCGTGGCGGCCCTAGACAGGAGCGCCTCTAGGGTCAGCGCGGCTGCAGTCGAGTCCCTCACCAGGCCCACAGCGAGCCTCCGCACGAGCCTCTCGGCGGCCTCCGGGTTCTCATCCATCTCCCTGAGAAGCTGCTCTATAACCGTCACAGCCGCGGCCCCTCCGCCCCCAGTGGCTGGGCGGTGCCGCCCCTTTATCTGGCCCCACTACACTCGACCCTAACCCGGACCCTGCCCTCGGGCAGCTCCTCTAAGAGCCTCTTGCAGGCTACTATCTCGAGCACGGTGGGCGGGTGCCTGGAGAGCAGCGGCCTGATAACCAGCGCCTCCACCTCACCCCCCACGGTCTCCACGCGGGCCCTCCAGGCGTAGACTGCTCCGAGCCTGGTCCCGTCGCTCCACACGGTCTCTTTGACGACGATAGGCTCGCAGCGGCTGCTCAGCTCCCTCCAGTCCACGCCCGCGTCGAAGTTGAGCGTGCCCGGGTACGGGTCGCAGCCCAGCAGCCTGCCCAGCTCCCCCCGGTAGTAGGGGTGGGAGACATACCTGCCGCCGACGCCCAGGCCCGGGACGCGTCTCCCCTCGAGCACCAGCTCCGGCACCCTGAGTCCGCCCTCCCAAAGCAGGCCTCGCATGCACCGCTGGGAGGAGCCGCCTTAATGAGGGGCCTCCCTCACCCCCGGCGTGCCCGGGTCCCGCGGCGGTGCTCGACGAGGATGAGTACAGCCGCTGGATGGAAGCCGCCCGGGCCA
>JAADFC010000145.1 GCA_013153105.1 Thermoproteota archaeon | reverse complement strand
CGCCGCCGTGCTCTACCTGGCCCTCCGCCGCCGGGGGCTCCGCGTCGCCCCCAAGAGGCCGGGGCGGGAGGCGCTGCTCGTCCTCCGCGTCGGCGCGCCGGCGGCGGTTGAGAGGGGGCTCTTCTCGCTGGGCCACGGCCTCTACCTGGCGAGCCTGGGCCGCTGCGGGGAGCCCCAGCTGACCGCGCACACGCTGGGGGTGAGGGTTGAGAGCCTAGCCTTCCTCCCCGCCTTCGCTCTGGCCACCTACGCGAGCAGCGTGGTCGGCAACGAGGTCGGCGCCGGCCGGGTAGCGGAGGCGAAGGTGCGGGGGTGGGAGGCTGCGAAGGCCTCGGCCGCGTTCATGACCCTCGCCGGCCTGGCGCTGGCCGCGGCCGCCCCCCTCGCTGCTGAGGCGCTGGCGCCGAGCAGGCATGTGGCGAGGCTTGTTGTCGTCTACCTCCTCCTCGCCGCCGCCACCGAGCCGGCGCTGGGGCTTGTGATGAGCCTCGCCGGCGCGCTGCGGGGGGCGGGGGAGACGAGGCTGCCGACGCTGGTGAACCTGGCCGTCCTCTACGGGGTCAGGGTGGCGCCCTCCTGGCTCCTCGCCCCGAGGCTGGGAGGGGACTGCTGCGCCGTCGCCGCCTGGCTGCTCATGGACCTCGACGTGGTGGTTAGGGCTGCCGTGTTCACGTTCATCTACCGGAGGATGTTCGAGAGGCTGGCACGGAGGGTTGTGTGAAGCCGCGGCTGGTTCCAGCCGGTAACTGCACCGGCTACACTTTCACCCCCGTTAATAGCCCGGGGCGGCCCCCGAGGGAGCCCGGGCTGGGAGGGGTGGCGAAGCCGCCGAGCCGCCGGTGCGAGATAGTAGCGGCGCTCCTGGGAGCCCCAAACGTGGGCAAGACCACCCTCTTCAACGCGTTGACAGGCGCAAAGGAGCTGGTGGCCAACTGGCCCGGCGCCACCGTCGAGGTCAAGTACGCGGAGCTGAGGCTCGACGGCAAGAGGGTCTGCCTCGTGGACCTCCCCGGCCTCTACAGCCTCAGCGGCAGCGGCCCCGAGGAGGGGGTGGCGAGGGACTTCATCCTAGAGCAGAAGCCCGACGTCCTGATAGTCCTCGCCGACGCGACCAACCTCGAGAGGAGCCTCTACCTCCCCCTGGAGGCGCTGGAGATCTACGACAGGGTGATAGTGGTGCTCACCAAGATAGACGCCGCCGAGAAGGCCGGGGTAAAGATCGACCTCGAGGGGCTGCAGAGGAGCCTCGGCGTCCCAGTGGTCGCGGTCAGCGCCCTCCAGGGCCGGGGGCTGGAGGAGCTGAAGAAGCTGATACTCGAAGTGGCGGAGGGCAGGCTAAAGCCGCGGAGCCGGGTGGAGCCGCCGGTGCCGAGGCAGCTGGCGGAGGTGCATGAGAGGCTCAGCTGGCTCCTCCAGCGCCGCGGCGTCGAGGAGAGGCTTGCAAGGGGGCTCGCCCTCCAGCTCCTCGCCGGCAGCGACTGGGCGTGGAGGCTAGCCGAGAGGCTCGCCGGCCGCGACGCCGTCGAGGAGGCCAGGAGGATAGTGGAGGGGGTCGACCCCGCCGAGGCCGCCGCGGCGATAGCGGCGGAGCGCTACAACCGGGCCGCGGAGCTGTTCCGCCGCCACGTCCGCTGCCCCGAGGGCGGCGGCGGGGAGCCCCTGGCGGCGCCGAGGCTGACGAGGCTAGACATGGTCTTCCTCCACCCCGTCGCAGGGCCCCTGGCGAGCCTCGCCCTCCTCTTCGCCATCTTCCTCGCCTCCTACGCCATCGCCGCCGGCAGCCCGGTGGACATAATCCTCGAAGGCCTCGGCTTCACCCGCGCCGCGGAGCTGGTGGCCGAGTACAACCTTGTAAGCCTCACCGCCGCAGCCATGGACTGGCTCGCCGAGAAGGCGATGGAGGCGATCCCGCACCCGGTGCTCGCGAGGCTGATAGGCGAGGGCGTCCTCTCCAGCGGCTACGGCGTAGGCCTGGTGGTATCCTTCCTCCCCATGGTGGCCGTGTTCATGGCGCTGGTGGGGGTGCTCGAGGACTCCGGGCTGGTGCCCAGGATAGCCGCGGGCGTAGACAGGATGTTCAGGGTGTTCGGCGTCAGCGGCAAAGCAGTCTTCCCCGCGCTGCTCAGCTTCGGCTGCAACGTCCCCGCGGTACTCTCCACCAGGATAATGGACACGGAGCGCGAGCGCCGCGCCCTGATGTACGCGATACCCCTCATACCCTGCACCGCAAGGTACGTGGTCATAATGAGCTTCGCATACGCCTACTTCGCCGGCGCCAAGGCGGCGCTGGCAGCCTTCACAGTCTACATGATAGCCGTGGCAGCGTTCCTCATCACCCTCCGCCTCTACAGCCGCGGCCCCCTAGCAGCCCAGGGCGAGGAGGAAGAGGAGGAGGCCGAGATACTCCTCGAGCTCCCACCCCTCAAGAAGCCGAGCCTCCGGGTAGTATGGTGGCTCACCTGGGACAAGGTGAAACACTTCCTCGTAAGAGCCGGCACCGTGATACTAGTAGCCAGCATCCTGCTATGGCTCGCCGCCAACTACGGCCCCGCAGGCTACCTGGGCGAGAACGGCAGCCCCGCCGACAGCTACGCGGCTATGATAGGCAGGCTACTCGCACCATACGCCAAGCTGATAACCGGGGTCGACGACGAGCTCGCCTGGAGGATAGGCTTCGGCCTCCTCGGAGGCTTCATAGCCAAGGAGGTGTTCCTAGACAGCCTCGCCATAGTAGCCCCCGCCGCCGGCGCCGAGGAGGCGGAGCACGTGGAGGTGCTGGCCTCCTACCCGCTCACACCCTGGCAGGCCCTAGCCCTCCTCGTAGCAGTCACACTCTACATACCATGCCTAGCCACAATGGCCACAATCTACGCCGAAACCGGCGACAAGAAGCTCCCCCTCAAAGTCGCAGCCTACACGATAGCCCTAGCCACCGCCGCAGCCCTAGCAGTAAGAGCGCTGGGAAGCATAGCAGCCTAGAACCCCGCCCTGCCCTTCCGGCCCCTGCTCTCACTGTTTTAGCGGGCCGCGACACCCTCACCATAAGGGCGCGTTCTATGGACGGGTCCGAGTGTAGCTCCTTCGGGGAGGTTGACGGGGTCTACTTCTGCCCGGAGCTGAGCGCCCGCGGTGGGAGGCCGCTGGTTGGCGTTTTCCGCGACCGGTGGCATGCTGGCAGGGTTCTGGCGGGGTTTCTCCGGCTGCTCATTGAGGCGGGTAGGCTGCCAAGGCCGAGCGTCGTCTACGCTATCCCGGCTGGCGGGGTGCCGGTGGGGGTTGTGGTTGCGGAGGAGCTGGGTGTGCCGCTTGACGTTGTTGTTGTGAAGAAGGTGTTGTACCCGTGGACTACGGAGGCCGGGTTCGGCGCGGTGGCGCCGGGCGGGGTGGTGGTGCTGGACGAGGCTGAGGCTTCGAGGCTGCCGGGGGAGGCGGTGGAGGCTGCTGTGGCCGAGGCGGCGGGGAGGGTTGAGGAGAGGCTTCGGCTGCTCCGCGGCGGCGCCGGCTACGAGGGGCTTGAGGGGGAGCCTGTGCTGGTTGTTGATGATGGTATCGCGGCGGGGTGGACTATGCTGGCTGCGTGCAGGTTCCTCCGGGGGCTCGGCGCCTCCTATGTCGCCGCTGCCGCGCCGACGGGGAGTGTGGATGGCTGCCTCCGGGTCCGCGGCTGCGCCGACGCGGTGGCGGTGGTGAACCTGCGTGGCGGCCCGGTTTTCGCGGTGGCTGACGCCTACCTGGAGTGGAGGGACCTGAGCGACTGGGAGGTGTTGGAGGTTCTCCGGGAGGCCGAGGCGAGGGGGGTCTATCGGCCGCGGAGGGGGAGCCGTGAATAGCTGCGGCTGCGGGGTGGGCGGCGGGTGGGACTGGGGGCCGTGGAGGCGGGTCTGCCTGGGGCTGTGAGGCTTCTGCCCGCGGCTCTGCGGGGGTCGGTGGAGGCGCCGCCTTCGAAGAGCTACACCCACCGCGCCCTCCTGGCCTCCCTGCTGGCCGGCGGGGGCGTTGTCGAGAGGCCGCTGGACAGCCTCGACACGAGGGCGACGGCGGGGGCTGTGGAGGCGCTCGGCGGCAGGGTGGAGTGGCTCCAGGGGCGCGTGGAGGTGGAGGCTCCGGAGGGGCTCTCCTGGGGCTGCTGCATCGACGCGGGGGAGAGCGGGACCACGGCTAGGCTGGTCACGGGCGTGGCTGCGCTGCTGGATAAGCCTGTCACCATCCACGGGCGGGGCCGGCTGCACCGGCGGCCGGTGCTGCCGCTCCTTAGGAGCCTCTCGCTGCTCGGCGTCTCCAGCGTCTCCAGCGGCCCGGGCGGCTGCTGCCCGCCCCACACGGTCCGGGGCCCCGCCCGCCCGGGGGTTACGGTGGTCGACGCGGGGGCGAGCAGCCAGTTCCTCTCCGCGGTGCTCTACACCGGCGCCGGCCTCGGCGACTGGGTTGAGGCTAGGGTTGCGGCGCTCGAGTCGAGGCCCTACGTGGACATAACGGTTAGGGTGCTCGAGGCCTACGGCGCGGCTGTGGAGAGGGAGGGGTACCGGGTGTTCAGGGTGCGGGGGCCCCTCCGGCCTACAGTCTACAGGGTGCCGGGTGACTGGAGCAGCGCGGCGCCCCTCCTCGCCGCGGCCGCCGCCTCGGGCGGGGAGGCTAGGGTGGAGGGCCTCGACCCTGGGGACCCTCA
>JAADFC010000138.1 GCA_013153105.1 Thermoproteota archaeon | reverse complement strand
ACACCACAATAAAGATCGTCAAGACCGCCGACAACGACTGCGCATTCGAGGTTATCAAGCTGCATGCCCAGGTTGTAAGGGGGTTCTTCGACACCGGCCGCCTGGAGGCCCAGAAGATACACGAAGTGCCAGCCGAGGTCGCTGACCTGTGTAAACCCTACCTCGAGGGAACGGGCTGACGCAGCCACCCCCAGGAGGAGGCCGGCAGAGCCTATCACCAGGTTTTTCCCGCTTCACCCCTTCCCTATCCTTCGCCGCGTCTCGGCCACTGGCCGCGGGCCAGCATACTCCTGCCCTTCCTCCTGCCGAGCAGGTACTCGAGAATCGCCGCGGAGGCGTAGGCTCCGGCTATGAATGCGAGGGCGCGGGGGTTGCCTGTGTACTGGTTGTAGAGGAGCACAGCCAGCACGAGAGAGACCACTATGAAGCTGGCCGCGACCACCACCCGGCTCCCCTTCGTCAAGTTTATGAGCTTGTAATGGGATGCTATGACAACGAGGTAGATCACTATGAAGGTGGCGCTGCACACAGCCGCTACGCCCTCGAGGTTGAGCAGCAGCGCTGCGGCTAGGCCTAAGGCGGCGGTAATATAGAGGCCTTCGGGCTCACTCTTCCAAGCCTTCCTCTCGAAGCTCTCGGGGAGGAACCCCTTCTTCGCCAGGGCGTAGGCTGCGTTAGCGCCGCCGTATATGGTTGCGTTGAGCGCCGAGGCCGTCGATACTAGGGCGCCGAGGGAGACCAGCACGAAGCCCGCGCGGCCCAGGAAGGGTTTTGCAGCCTCTGCGAGCGCGTACTCCTCGGCCCTCGCCAGCCCCTCGGGTCCCAGGGTGCCGTCGGCGACTGCTGCGACGAAGACGTAGACTACCGTGGCGACTAGAAGGCTGAGGTATATTGCGCGGGGCACGTTTCTCTTGGGGTCCTCTATGTTCTCGGAGGCGTTGGTGATGAGGCCGAACCCCGTGTAGCTGAGGAAGAAGAGGCTCGCAGCGTAGACGGTGGCTGTGAGACGCTGCGGGTCTGGCCGGAGCCTGGCGGGGTCCACGTAGAATGCACCTACGGCGGCGAAGAGGGCTAGTATGCCTATCTTCAACGCTTCCATGTACTTCTCGCCCTGCCCACAGCCTTGGAGCCGGCGAAGTCCAGCGCCACGAATGCCGCTACTACGAGCACCTCTATAGCGGCCATAACGTGGGGCTGGCCGGGGCGGCCGAGCAGCGCTGCTGCGTAGCCCGCGAACGTCTTGGCGAAGAGGGCAACGCTTCCCACATAGGTGAACCACAACATGAAGGCCGCTACACCCACCACGAGGCTGCTGCCGAAGGCCTGGACGGCGTACTCGACGGGGCCAGCGTTGGAGGTGAAGGCTGAGGCTAGCTTGGCGTAGTTGTAGGCTACGAGGAGCGCTGCGAGCGACGAGAGGAGCAGGGCCAGGGGCAGGTTGGGGCCGGCTATGGAGGCTCCGACGCCTAGCACGGAGAATATGCTGGCTCCTATGATTATACCGACACCGAGCGCCACGGCCTCCCAGAGGCCCATGCGCCTCTCATCGGCAGTCATTGCCCATACCCTCCCCGGCGCCGGGCCTTCGACCCCCGCCGCTGCGGGTGCCGTCTAGCGTCGCCGGCGACGGCATGGAGGGATACTCTATAAGAGCGACGCTGCACCCAGGTCTCCCGGCCGGGTAGGAGAGGGCCCGAGGTTACTGGGCCTTGACGTGCGGCGTCGTGCACCTGGTCGCTGACCCCGTCGCAGCCCATGCCGCTGTGCTCATGGGCGAGAGGGTTCACCTCTTCAACCTGGTGGCTGCTGCGGCTGCAGCCCTCTTCGTGGGCCTACGGCGGCGCGGCTACGAGGACGATGTGGAGGTTGTCCTGGTGGAGGATACGCTCGATGATAGGGATAAGGCTATCCTAGGAGCGCTGGAGAAGAAGAGGCTGGCCGGCGTCAGCGAGCTAGCGCGCATGCTCAGGATAAGGAAGTCCGTGGTCTCCAGGAAGCTCAAGAAGCTGGAGGACATGGGCCTCGTCGAGAGGATATACATGGCGGGTAAGCTCTTCTACCGCAGGCGCGGGTAGCGGCGCAGCTCCACCAGGCCCTCGCCGAGGTCTACGAGGAGCGCCCCAGCCCCCATGCCGTGGTAGAGGCTCGAGAACACTGTGACCACGCTGCCCCGTAGCTCGTCGAGGCCGGCCCTCCACCCGTCGGGGAGCCCCTCCAGCCTCTCCCCGGGCCTGTCGAGTCTACCCGCGTCGCTCACTTCGTGGCCTCGTATGAGGAGCACGGCCTGGTTGGCTTCGAGGAAGCTCCGCCACGCCCTCCAGCCGTAGAGGTGGGTGTCGGGCCCCCTTATGTTGGGCTCGAACCACTCTATCCGGGGGTTGGGGTCGTTCCAGAGCAGGTGCCTCGCCACCCTGCTCCCCGTGTAGGTGCTGCGGAGCCTGCACCACCTGTCCTCCAGCTCCCTCCTCCAGGGGGAGCCGGGCTCCCAGAGCCTCGCCGGGGGCTCCGGCTCGCTGCCGCACTCGCTGCAGGGTATGCCGCCGTGGAGGAGGACGAGCGGCCCCGCCTTGGCTGCCAGGGGCAGGCAGGGGTAGAACGTCTCCTCGAGCACACGTATATACTCGGGGCCCCTCCTGCGTATGGCCTGCCGGTAGAAGCCGTAGTTCATGTTCATCTCCAGGTCCTCGTGGTTGCCCCGCAGCGGCAGGAGGCGGCGGGGACCCCGCGCGAGCAGCTGCTCGGCGACAAGCTCCAGGTTCTCCACGCCCCCGGGGCCCCGGTCGACGTAGTCTCCGAGGAGCACCACGGCGTCTACAGACTCCTCGTCGGCTAGCTCGAGCGCCCACCTGGTCACCTCGGGGTAGCCGTGGGTGTCGCCTAGCACCAGCAGCCTCCTAGCCTCGAGGACCGGGGTGGGGCCGAGGCCCCGGAGCCTCTCGGCGGCCTCGCGGAGCAGCTCCTCCGGCCTCATGGCGCAGCCCGGTAGAATGCTATAGCCGCGTAGCCTACGGCTATCTCCTCCTCGCCCGTCCGCTGAGCGGAGTTGTAGTACTTGAGGAGCCTGGCCTCGCCGCCGTGGAGCCTCGCGTACTCCATGGCCACGGGTATCGCGCCGACGCCGCAGACGGTTGCGCCGGTCTCGGCTATCCTCGAGAGGAACCCTCTGGTGTCGAGCTTCAGTATGGGCTCTATAACGTAGCGGTCTAGCTTCTCCACGTTCTCAGCCACGTTCTCCGTGAAGACAACGTAGCCATACATGACGCCGTGGTGGGTGAAGTCGGAGGAGGCTATCACTATAGCCCTCCTCCCGAGCCCCCCGGCCACCTCAGCTATAGCCTTGGCCAGCCCCTCCGAGAGCCTAGGCGGAGCCTCCTTCGCCACTATGGGCACCAGCCTGAAGCCCCTGGGGCCGTAGAGGTACTGTAGGAAGGGCAGCTGGGTCTCCACGCTATGCTCCTCCATGTGCGCCAGCGGGTCGTCGTCGAGCATCGGCGCCCTCTGGAGCAGCTCCTCGAGGAACTCCATGTCGACGGGCGTCGAGCCAAGGGGGGTCTCCCACTCCTCCCACCTGGTGGCGGTCGTGTAGACGCCTCCGTAGCCTGTGTGGTTCGTGCCGACGACGACCACGGTATCGGGGCGGAAGCCGGTGTCGCCCAGCCACGCGTAGAACGTGGCCGCACAGGGGCCGGAGGAGCTGTAACCCGCGTGGGGCGACACGCCGCCCAGAGGCTCCACGCCCCGCAGCCTCCCCGGCTCCGGCAGCCGCCCCGGCCCCCAGCGGCTGTCGAGGAAGCACTCCTCGATAACTCTCCTCAGCTCCTCGGGGCTCGAGGGGTAGAAGCCTATCCTGGCAGCGTAGGGCTCCCGCACCGGCAAAGCCTCCGAGCCACCCCCTCCGCGGCGGATAGAGAAAGACGGCCCGGGGGCGGATAACGCTACCCTCCACCCCCGCCTCGGCGGCTGCGGCCGCGGGAGGCGAGGAACCCCATCAGGCTGGGGTAGTCGGCGTCTCCCAGCCCCTCGCCTGTCATGAGGCTGTAGTACTGCGCGGCCGCCGAGGCGACATGGGACTCCAGCCCCCTCCTCGACAGCGCGTCCAGAGCGTAGCGGGCATCCTTAGCCGCCATCGACGCCAGAAACCTCGCCTGCCCGGGCCGCGGCTCCATCCTGCCACGATACCTCTCAACCACCACCCTCATCCAGGTCTTGGAGAGCACCCTCTCTATAAACTCGCCAGCATCAACCCCGTAGGCCTCCGCAAGCATCAAAGCCTCGCCGAGAGCAGCCATGAAGCCCAGCAGAGCATCGTTGAAGGCGAGCTTAGCCGCCACCGCCCGGGGAGGCTCACCAAGCTCGACAACCTCGCCAAGCGCAGACAGGCTCTCGCCCCCACAGGCCCCGAGGCTCCTCGATGCACAGAGGACCAGCAGCTCACCCCTCTCAGCCACCGGCGGCCCCCCGATAACCGGGGCCTCCACGTAGACCTGCCCCCGCGCCTCCAGCCAGCGCATCACCTGCAAGCTATGCCCGACACTCACAGTAGTATGATTGTAAACCGTGACCCCCCGCCCTGCCCACATCACACCATCCTCAGCCACCAGCACATCATACGAGGCCTGATCGTCGCTCACAAAGACGTGCACCACCCCACACCTGGCAGCAGCCTCGGCGGGCG
>JAADFC010000136.1 GCA_013153105.1 Thermoproteota archaeon | reverse complement strand
TGCGGGGGTGCCCGAGCCAGGTCAAAGGGGGCGGGCTCAGGACCCGCTGGCGTAGGCCTGCGTGGGTTCAAATCCCACCCCCCGCACCACAAACCCCACGAAGCCCCAAGCCGTAGACACTCCTCCCCACCAGCCATGCTAAGATCTCGGCCGCCTCCCCAGCGTTGACGCGGCTGGCTACCTTCCTCCTGCCCCGCCCTGGTATCCCTCCACAATCATGTACTTGTACTCCCTGTTGACCTTCATGACCCCCTCACGTAGATTTACATGGGTTGCAGTCACCCTTAATGGGCGGCCCTGGCTCCTCACAGACACACCCCAACCCTCCATCCCAGACCTGTCTAGAGCATTGTGGAATGTGGAACTAGAATGTTATAACTTGGGGGAAGTTCCCGACTGCAACTATGCAACAGGGCTCGAAAGAGGGTTGCAAGCAGCCGTCAAGCCTGGCAGGCTATGTCTACCTATGGCCGTACTGGTCCGAGGGATGCGACATAGGCACTGTGCATGTGGACCTGTAAGTAGGCACCGTCTGCCCGGCCCTAACCCCTATGTGAGCTGCGGCACCCCGCGTATTAGTAGGCATTCTACGTGGAGCGCCTGGATCAGCTCCATCTGTATCCTGTCGAGCTTTCTCCCGATCTCCGCCAGCCTCTCCGCGTCGGCCCTCATTATGTCGCCTATCGTCTTCTCTAGCTTAGCCATGTGGTCTGGTATCTCGGTCTGCTGGAGAACGGGTTTCACCATCGTGTAGAGCTGGCGGAGCGCTATCGCGTACCCTAGCAGCCCGAGGCGGGCGCCCCTCTTGACCCCCGCCGCGTCTATGGATGATGCTGCCTCGGCGACGCGGTCGATCTGCCTGGTGAGAGCCCACACGTAGTCAGTGGTTTCACGGTACAGCGGAGCAGCCATAAGCCTCCCACCCCCAGGCCCATAGATGGGTGTGCGGTGTGGCCCAGGCCGTGACTAGGAGCGTGCTCAAGGCCCTAGAGGAGCACGGGATAAGGTACGAGGTCTACAGGGGCGAGCTCTTCATCAAAGACGAGGATCTTCTGCGCGTCCTCCGCCTCTGCCGCGAGGGCAATCTCCCCAAGGAGATCTGCGGCTAGCAGAGGTCCTCGTAGATGTTCTCCCTCAGCCCCGCCCGCCATATTCTCACCTTGCACTCGCCTGGGTGGATGCTGTAGACCACGCGTAGCTCGCCCCTCCTAGCCTTCCAGAGCCACTTGCACCTCCCGCTCAGCCTCTCCCCAGCATTGTAGGGATCCAGTCTTATCAACTCCTTCAAGGCTTGATAGTGTGCCACGTAGCCAGTGTGGCGTTTAAGGAACCGTACTACGTCCTTGTGATGCTCTATCTCCCAGCGCATACATGTTCTAGAGTGATGTACTCTTCCTACGCCCCCTCCCTCCCTTCCGCCTCCCTCTCGCCACCCGTCTCTACCCCCACTGTGTCGGCCATCTTCTCTATCTCGCTGTCGTCTATGACCAGCTTCTTGCTCTTGGCCAGGGATGCTAGGAGCATGGCGTAGGCGTCTGGCGGCGGCCCCTCCACCACGTCAGCCCTTAGCCACTCGTTGACCGCGGCGTCCGCGAACTCCTCGACGGCCTCGCGGAAGTCCTCGTCGTCCTCGTCGACGTCCACAACTATGCTTGCTAAGTCCTGCAGCTGCTCTGGCGCCCCCCGTAGCGCCTCCCTGACACGCTGAAGCTTCGCCTGCAGCGAGGCCTTGCCAAGCTTGTACGAGAAGAGATCGATGCTCATTGCTATCGTCTCCTCGCCCGCGCTATGGCAACAGTCAGGGTCAGCATGAGCGCGGCGGCGCCAGCGGCGGCGTAGGCTAGCTCGCCACCTGCTGGCAGCACGGCGGCTGGCCTCGAGACCCCTGCGTCCCCGACCTCGATCACGCTGGCTACACCGCCATCCTCGCCTATGTGGACAAGCAGCCTCTTCTCATAGTACATGTCTCTCGAGCGTGCTGCAACCGGGAATCCGCTCAGGCTGAGGACACGCTGGCATAGGCCTTGTGTCAGTTCAAATCCTATCCCGCATCCGCGCAAGCCAGCCTTCCAGCTTCTCGGGGCTCAAGGCCGAGCCCGCGTCCCCAGCGGACGCGCCAGCAAGCCAAGACTCCTGCAGACAAGGAGGACGCTGTAACCGACATCACCAGCTGTCCGGCACTCTACCGAACTTCCCTGCTCCAGGGGCCTGCCGTGGAGGGGATGGCAGCACAGCTGGTAATGTTGACCCCGGCCTGGGCGTGACTGGTCGTCTGCGCCGGCTCCGGTGGGCGGGCCTCCGGCATCCTCGAGGACTGGCTGGCAGTGCACGTTGTTTGCATGCTCTTAAGGGTGGGAGGCGTGGACCGGGCGGCGTGGTGCCGCCGCGGGGATTCGAACCCCGGACCGCCCGGTCTTCAGCCGGGCGCTCTCCCGCTGAGCTACGGCGGCTCCTGCCGGGTTGTCTGGGGCCTTGCGGCCCGTGGTGTGGGAGCGTGGGGTGGTGCCCTCTTAAGGCTTGTCTCGGGGGGCTGCTGTGTGGGGCCGGTGAGGAGGACTTGCCCACCTGACGGTTGAGGGTGATGGCTACCGTGGCGTCTGAGGCTCCCCGCCGCTTTCTGCGTGTTACGGTTCCTGGGTTCTCCTCTGGCTGGGCTCCGGGGCCCTTATAGGGGGGCGGGTCTGGTGGCGGCTGCCTCATCTCGGGTCTAGGGTTGGGGAGGCTGACGCGTGGGGTGATGGGTGCTGGCTGAGCAGTACCGTTACATAGTCCGTATCGCCGGCGTCGACATACCCGGCGATATGAAGCTTGCGCATGGTCTCTCTCTCATTAAGGGTGTGGGCTACAACTTCGCTCTGGCGCTCTGCCGGCTCCTGGGCATAGACCCGAACAAGAGGGTGGGCTTCCTCACCGATAGCGAGGTCGAGAAGATAGAGGCTGCGCTTGCTAACCCCCTGTCCGTCGGTATACCGGCTTGGATGCTCAACCGTAGGAAGGACTACGAGACGGGTAGGGACCTGCACCTCCTCGGCGCCGACCTGATATACTATGTGAGGAGGGACATTGAGCGCGAGAAGAAGATAAAGAGCTGGAGGGGTATCCGCCACGCGCTTGGCCTCAAGGTGCGCGGCCAGAGGACCGCTACCACCGGCCGTATAGGTATGACTGTCGGCGTGAAGAGGAGGAGGTAGCCCTCCCGGGGTGTAGGGGTGAGGCGGCGTGGGTGACCCGAAGAAGCCCCGTAAGAAGTGGCAGGGCCCCAAGCACCCTTGGATCAAGGAGCGGCTGGTTAAGGAGATAGAGCTGATGGGCAAGTACGGGCTGCGTAACAAGAGAGAGCTCTGGAGGCTGGAGACGCTGGCGCGCTACTTCCGCCACCGTGCCCGTGGCCTGCTGGCTCTGCCTCCGGAGATCCGTGAGAAGGAGGAGAAGGCGCTGCTCGCCAGGCTCTACAACCTGGGTGTGCTCCCGGAGAATGCTACCCTCGACGACGTGCTCGGCCTCACGGCTGAGAACTTCCTGGAGAGGAGGCTCCAGACTATAGTGTTCAGGAAGGGGCTGGCTCGCAGCATCCATGAGGCGAGGCAGCTGATAGTCCACGGCCACATAGCCATAGGTGGGCGGAGGATACGCAGCCCCGGCTACCTCGTCAAGAGGGATGAGGAGGAGCTGGTCGACTACGCCCCCACGAGCCCCTACGCCGCTAGGGCGGCCCAGCAGGAGGGGGCTGAGGGGGAGGAGACGGTTTAAGCACCCTGAACCGGAGGCCCGCCACCGGGGTGGCGCCGTATGGCTATGCAGTCCCGCGAGATAAAGTGGGGGGTCGCGCACATATACTCGAGCTACAACAATACTATCGTGCACATAACCGACCTCACGGGCGCGGAGACCGTGGCGAGGGCCAGCGGCGGCATGGTCGTCAAGGCGGACCGTGAGAAGCCCAGCCCCTACGCGGCGATGCTCGCCGCGAGCCGCGCCGCCCAGCAGGCTATGGAGAAGGGTATAGTCGCCCTACACATAAAGGTCCGCGCCCCAGGAGGCCACGGCCCTAAGACGCCCGGGCCCGGCGCGCAGGCTGCCATCAGGGCGCTGGCGAGGGCCGGCTTCATCATAGGCAGGATCGAGGATGTGACGCCGTTGCCCCACGACACGACCAGGCGGCCCGGCGGCAGGAGGGGCCGCAGGGTCTAAGCCTCCGACGCCGCCTCCTGAGAGGCTGGCCAGTCTTCTTAACCGCGCCGCGTCCTGGGCCCCTCCCCTTTCCAGCTTGGGGTGCGTGCTGGCGTTGCCGGAGCGTAGGATTTGTATACTCGAGGAGTCGGGCCTCCGTCTCCGCCTCCGTGTTGAAGGTTTCCCCCTCCCCCTGGTTAACGCTGTCCGCCGGGCGAGCTATACCGATGTGCCGGTAATGGCTGTGGACTACGTCGAGGTGTTCGATAACAATACGGTGTTGTACGACGAGATACTGGCGCATAGGATAGCGCTGGTGCCCTTGACTAGCGAGGAGGCCCTCTCGAAGTATGGTCGGCCGGAGGAGTGCGAGAAGGCGGAGCTGGGCGACCCCAGGTGCTACGCTGTGCTCAGCCTCGAGGTCGAGACGGGGCCCGGGCAGGAGCGCATCGTCTACAGCGGGGACCTGGTGAGCCAGGATCCTGATGTGAGGCCTGTCTACACCAACATGCCCCTTGTGATAATGGCTCCCCAGCAGCGGATCCGGTTGCAGGCGTACGCCCGGCTCGGCTACGGGAAGGAGCATGCGAAGTGGATGCCGGTGAGCGTTGCAGCCCACAAGTACCTGCCCATAGTCGAGTTCAACGTCGAGGAGATGAGCGAGGAGTGTCTCTCCTGCATAGAGACGGGCTACCCGTGGCTTGTGGAGCGTATGCGCAAGCTCGGCCGGGGGAGGATAGAGATAGTCGAGGATGTCAACACGTCCGGGCTCTACTGGTGCGTGAGGAAGAAATGTGACCGGGGGGTAAAGCTCTTCTACGATGACTCGAGGTTCCTGTTCACCGTGGAGTCCACGGGCGCGCTGCCGCCGGGCAGGATTCTCGTCGAGGCCGCGGAGGCTGTGGCTAGGAAGGCTGAAAAGCTCCTAGAGGAGCTGGGCAGGCTGCGTTCGGGTTAAAGGGGCGGGCCCCCGTCGGGCGGCGAGCCCTACAAGGGGGTATACGCGGGTGAGGCCTGGTAGCCATGCAGACTACTAAGAGGACGGGGCCTACTAACATACTGCTCCGCCGTACCATCCGTGAGCTGCGGAAGGCGGCCAGGCAGCACAACGCTCCCATCTGGAGGTATGTGGCGGAGCTTCTCGACAGGCCGCGGAGGCTGCGCTACGAGGTGAATGTCAGCAAGATAAACAGGTACACTAAGCCGGGCGATGTAGTCGTCGTTCCCGGCAAGGTGCTCGGGGCCGGCAGGCTCGACCACGCCGTGGTCGTCGCCGCGGTGGGGTTCTCGGAGGAGGCTGTCCGCAAGATAACGAGCGCGGGCGGGCGGGTTATGCACATACTCCAGCTTGTCCAGGCTAACCCCCGCGGCTCGGGGGTCAAGATAATCATCTAGTCTCCCCCGCTGGAGCGGGTTGGGGTGAACCGCTGTGCCCGTGACCGTGGAGGCTCCCAGGCCGCCGGAGCGGGTCCTCTACGTTGACGCCACCGACCAGATACTTGGTAGGATGGCGGCGGAGGTGGCTAAGAGGCTGCTCGAGGGCTACCGTGTCTACATCTTCAACGCTGAGAAGGCTGTGGTCAGCGGCGACCCTCTCATGGTGATACGCAGCTACCGCGTGTGGTTCCAGATGTATGTCCACGTTAACCCCTACAAGTGGGCTCCCCACCGTCCGAGGAGCCCTGTCACTATCGTCAAGAAGGCTGTGCTCGGCATGCTGCCGAGGAGCAAGCAGCGTGGCCGCGAGGCTGCCCGCAGGCTGCGGGTCTACATAGGTGTGCCCGACGAGTTCAAGGACAAGCAGCTCGTCCGGTTCAGGTTCGCGGACGCCTCGAGGCTTGGTCACAAGTTTATACGTGTAGGCGAAATCGCCTTGCGGCTAGGCTGGAAGGGGGTGAGGAGTAGGCCTTGAGCGCGGCCGAGCAGGCTGCCGGGCAGGGGCAGGCTCCGAGGCTGCTTGGCGCCTACCTGCAGGCTGAGAAGCCTGTCCGCATAGTGATATCGGTGGGTAAGAGGAAGACCAGCATAGCCAGGGCCGTCCTGAAGCCTGGCAAGGGGCGGGTGTGGGTTAACGGGGTCCCCATAGAGCTGTGGCCCATAGAGATGGCCAGGATGAAGATGATGGAGCCTATAATGATTGTCGGCGAGGAGGTAATGGGTAAGATAGATATAAAGGTGAACGTGCGCGGCGGCGGCTACATGAGCCAGGCCGATGCAGTGAGGATGGCCATAGCGAGGGGCCTCGTCGCGTACACGGGCAGCGAGGAGCTGCGCAGGATCTTCGAGGAGTATGACCGCCACATGCTGTCCGGCGACCCGAGGCAGACGGAGCCGGAGAAGCCTATGAGGCGCAGCGCCAGGCGTCGCTGGCAGAAGAGCTACCGCTGACCCCGCCGGAGGGCGTGTCGCCTTGATAATCCCGATACGCTGCATGACCTGCGGTGCGCCCCTCGCCCAGTACTGGGAGGAGTTCCAGCGTCGTGTGCAGAGCGGGGAGGACCCGGAGAAGGTTCTTGACAGCCTGGGGGTGAAGCGCTACTGCTGCCGGCGCACCCTCCTGGCGCATGTGCCCGCCATCTATGAGGTAAGGCGTTTCCGCCGCATACTCTAGGGCTTCTCTGGCGTGTTCGCATCGCCCAGCTGCCCTCCGCCTCCTCTTTCTATTCCTCAGGTGGGTGTGGCGGGCCAGAGTTTTATAGCGTGAGAGCGGCGTGGCGCGGTCTCCCCCTTGGGGGCGCTGGGATGAGCGAGCAGAGCCGTTATGGCAGGCAGCAGGTGGAGATTGGGGGTAAGGTTGTCGAGCTGCTCATACCCCTGGAGAGGTACCTCTCCGCGGGCGTGCACATAGGCACGCACATATGCACCGCCCACATGCGCAAGTTCGTGTACAGGGTTAGGAACGACGGACTCTACATTCTCGACATAAGGAAGACGGATGAGCGGCTGCGCGTGGCGGCCAAGTTCCTGTCGAGGTTCGACCCCTCGAAGATAGCTGCGGTGGCCGTGAGGCAGTACGGCCAGAAGCCGGTGCAGAAGTTCTGCACCTACATAGGCTGCAAGGCTATCACCGGCAGGATACTGCCCGGCACCTTCACCAACCCTAGCCTGGAGTGGTACACCGAGCCCGAGGTTATACTGGTGAGCGACCCGAGGGCGGATAGCCAGGCTATAGATGAGGCGGGGAGGATGGGTATACCCGTGGTAGCCCTGGCCGACACCGACAACAGGATAGAGAACATAGACCTTGTGATACCGGTCAACAACAAGGGCCGCCGGAGCCTGGCCCTGGTCTACTGGGTGCTGGCCCGCGAGATACTCAGGCTGCAGGGTAAGCTGGGGCAGGACCAGGACCTGCCGGAGCCGCCTGAGGCCTTCGAGTACCGCGTACGCCGCCGCCACTGAGGCCGGGGCGCTGCCCTCCCCCGCCGGTAGGCTGGTGGTGCGTCCCGGATGGGCGGCGGCTCCACAGTTTTCCCCGGCCGCATCGTGGCGGGGCGCCGTCTCCCCCTGGCTGCGGGTCTCTTCTACGAGTCCAGCAGGGAGGGCCTCCAGGCCCAGATAGAGTGGGCTAGGGGCCACCCCCTGGGGCCCGGCGGTTCGCCCCCAGCTGTTGAGGGTAGGCTGGTCGGCGTGGTCGTCCCCCACGGCTCTCTCTACTACGCTGGGCCCGTGGCCGCCCACGTTCTCCCGGTCCTCGAGGCTGTTAGGCCTAGCGTTGTGGCTGTAGTGGGTCCAAACCATACTGGGCTCGGCGCGGGTGTTTCGGTGTATCCGGAGGGGCTCTGGTCTACGCCCCTGGGGGATGTCGAGGTCGACAGTGAGGCTGCTAGGAGGCTAGCAGAGCTTGGAGGCTTCGAGCTAGAGGTCGCAGGCCACGTCTACGAGCATAGTGTCGAGGTTGTGCTGCCTCTGCTCCAGCATGTCCTCGGCGGGGGCTGGCGCCTTGTCGCGGTGAGCGTGTTCGACCAGTCGCCGGAGACTGCGGCTAGGCTCGGCGAGGCACTGGCTGTGCTCTCGGCTGAGCATGGCGTGTTCCCCGTGTTCTCGGCTAATCTCACGCTCTACGAGGAGCCCGGCGAGGCCAGGCGTATGGATGAGCTGCTCCTCGAGGCTCTCCAGGGGCTTGACGTCAACGGGCTGTATAGGGTTGTTGAGGAGCATGGTGTGCCTACCTGCAGCCTGGGCGTCCTCGCGGCTGCTGTGGTCTACGCCTCAAAGCTCTCTGCCAGGCCTAGGCTGCTCAGGCATGCCCTTAGCAGCGACGTGGCTGGCGGCGGCTACGCCGTGGGCTATGCTGCTCTCGTGTTCGAAGTTGTTGGGGAGGGTGGAGGCGGCGAGTCTTGAGCTATGTGCGCGTGTTCCCCCTGGCTCTCGTGTTGGCGGGGGTGCCCCTGCCCGGCCGCCACGACCCGTACCTCGTGGTTGTCTCCCGCGGGGCCAGCCTGTCGGTGAGGGTTGAGCTTGCGGCTGCTGAGGGTAGCCCCTCCCTGCGCTTCTCGAGGCCGCTTGGGTGGAGGGTTGAGCTTCCGCTCAAGAGCTTCCTCGACACAGTCTCGGGGAGGCTTGAGGAGCCTATAGAGGCTGTTGTCGAGGTTGAGTGGGAGGGTGTGGAGCAGCCGCCCTCGGCGACCCTCTACGCGGCGGTGAGCCTGGCGTTGCTGGAGGCTGTGGCGGCGGAGGGCGGCTACACCCTGGAGAGGGGTGAGCTGCTCGAGGCGGCTAGGAGCATCGACGAGGACGCGGGCGCCTGGTACGATTTCGTGGAGGGGTTGAGGACTGCGATGCTCGAGGAGGCCAGCCTCGTCTACCGCTACGGGGAGGAGCCCCTCCGGCTGGGCGGCGGCTCCAGCTTCACGCTGAGGCTGGCGGGGGAGGAGACTGTGGGCGAGGACGTCACCGGCCTGCTGGGCGGCCAGTTGCTCCCGGCGGTGGGGAGGCTCGCGGGGCTGGTTGTGGTGGAGCTTGTGGGCGACCTGAGGGAGCACGGGTGGAGGCTGGAGCCGGAGCGTTGGAGGCTCTACTCTAGGCTCGAGAACGGCCTCTACTACATGCTCTACGGCGCCCAGCCGCCGCCGGAGGGGTGCAAGTGGACCCCCGGGCTGCAGGGGGTGTATGGTGTTTGCAGCGTGGAGTCGGGAGTGGGGGACCCGGTGGAGTTTACGTTGTAAAGCTGGGCGGCAGCGTGTTGACGGACAAGAGGAGGCCCTTCAGCCTGAGGCTAGGCGTCGTGGAGAGGCTCGCCGCCGAGCTGGCGGCGGCGCGTGGTAGGCTTGCGGGCCTAGTGCTGGGCGGCGGCAGCTTCGGCCACTATACTGCCCGTGTGGCGCTGGAGGAGGCTAGAGGGCCGGGGGAGGTCCTGGGCCTCGTCACGGCTGCGATGATGGAGCTGGCGCTCGCTGTTGTGGATGTGCTTCACTCTAAGGGCCTCTACACGCTGGTGCTGCCGCCCCACGCCTTCTGCCGCCCCCGGGGGCTCCGGCCGGGCTGCGACTGGGCGGCGGCGAGGGCTGCGAGAGACGTTGACGCGGTGCCCCTGACCTACGGCGACGCCTACCCCTGTAGCCGGGGCGCGTGTATAGTCTCGGGGGACGAGCTCCTGCTCGAAATGGCCTGCGCCCTCGGCGCCAGCGAAGCCGTCTACGTGACCGACGTAGACGGGTTGATAGTAGGCGGGAGGCTCGTCGAGGAGGTCGGGGTAGACGAGCTATCCGCCCTCGCCGCGGGCGGCCGCAGCGAAGGCTACGACGTAACCGGGGGCTTCGCCCGGAAGCTGGAGGCGCTGCGCCAGAACCTCTGCCCGGGCCTGCGCAGTGTGTGGATAGTCAACGGCCTGAAGCCCGGCAGGCTCCAGCGGCTCCTCGAGGGAGGCAGGGTTACCGCGACGCGGGTCACGCTACCCTAACATGCCCGCGCCAGCCCTGGGGGATGCTGCCTGGGCAGCGCCGGGAGGGCGGAGAGATGCGCGGCGGCGACGCTGGGCGGACGATGCACAGGAAGCTGGACCACATACGCATAGCGATTGACAGCCGCGTCGAGCACGACGCTCCCAGCCTCCTCGGCGAGGTTGAGCTGGTCCACAGGGCGCTCCCCGAGGCCGACCTGGACTCGGTGAGGCTGGAGACACGGTTCCTGGGCAAGAGGCTCGCCGCACCCCTCATGATTACGGGTATGACCGGCGGGCACAGTGTGGCCGAGAAGATAAACTGCGTCCTAGCCGAGGCCGCGGCGGAGGCCGGCGTGGCTATGGGGGTGGGGAGCCAGAGGGCCGCCATCGAGAACCCGTCTCTCGCCTCGACCTTCGCCTCCGCCAGGCGCTGCGGGGGCGGGGAGCTGGTCCTGGTAGCCAACATAGGGGCGCCGCAGCTGGTAAAGGGCTACAGCGTAGAGCATGTAGTCAGGGCTGTCGAAATGATAGACGCCGATGCGGTGGCAGTTCACCTTAACGCCGCGCAGGAGGCGTTCCAGCCCGAGGGAGACACCGACTACAGCGGCGTGCTGGAGGCGCTGGAGAGGCTCGCGGGGGAGCTCCCGGTCCCGGTTATCGTCAAGGAGACCGGCCACGGTATAGGCTACGAGGCCGCCCTGGCGCTGCGGGCGGCCGGGATACGGTACCTCGACGTCTCCGGCGTGGGGGGCACCAGCTGGGTAAGGGTGGAGATGTACCGGGCCCTAGAGGCGGGCAGGGTGGCGCTGGCGGAGGCGGCGAGGGTGTACAGCAGCTGGGGCATACCCACCGCCCAGGCTGTCGTGGAGGCGCGGTGGGCGGCGCCGGACGCGTGTATAATAGCGAGCGGCGGCGTGAGGAGCGGCCTGGACGCGGCTAAGGCGCTAGCGCTGGGCGCTGACCTGGCGGGCGCGGCCCTCCCATTCATAAGGGCCTACGCCGAGGCCGGGAGGGAGGGCGTCTCCAGGCTCCTGGATGCCTTCAGGCTGGAGCTGCGCGCCGCCCTCTTCCTCACCGGGTCCCGGAGCGTCGAGGAGCTGAGGCGAGCCCCCCTCCTCGTGGGCCCCTTGCTCGAGTCCAGGCTGCGGCAGCGGGGCGTCGACCTCGGGCTCTACCTGCGCCGGCTGCGGGGGCTGTCTAGAAGCTGCTAGCCCCACCTATTAGGAGCCCTAGCGGCGGCGTGGAGACCCGGAGAGCAGGGCTCCACCCTGCCCGGGGCGCGTGGGTGCAGGGGCTTGAGCGAGCTGGGTGAGAAGACTCGAAGGTACATAGCGAGAGTAGCCGGCCTAGTGGACGGCTACATCTACGCGAGGGTCCACGGCGAGCCCCCGGTGCTCTACGACGCGGCCCTCCACCTCATAAGGGCGGGCGGCAAGCGGCTGCGCCCGGTCGTGGTGCTGGCGGCGGCCGAGGCGCTGGGGGCGGAGGCGGAGCGCGCTCTCCCCTTCGCCGCCGCGGTCGAGCTGGTGCACAACTTCACCCTCGTACACGACGACATCATGGATAGGGATGAGATGAGGCGCGGCGTGCCGACGGTCCACAAGCTCTGGGGCGAGCCGATGGCTATAATAGCCGGCGACCTCCTCTTCTCCAAGGCCTTCGAGGTTCTGCTGGACGCTGTCGACAAGGGCGTACCCCCAGCCAGGGTGGTGGAGGCCGCGCGGAGGCTAGCCTCCGCCTCCTCCACCGTGGCCGAGGGGCAGGCCATGGACATGATGTTCGAAGAGGAGGAGGACGTCGACGTGGACGACTACCTGAAAATGATATACAAGAAGACCGGCGCCCTCTTCGAGGCAGCCGCCGTGCTCGGCGGCCTCGCAGCCACAGACGACGACAAGATACTCTCCTCCCTGGCGGTCTACGGGAAGAGCCTCGGCGTAGCCTTCCAGATACGCGACGACATACTGGGCCTGGTCGGCGAGGAGAAGGAGCTGGGGAAGCCGGTTCTCAGCGATATAAGGGAGGGCAAGAAGACGCTCCTGGTCATATACGCCCTCTCGCACCTGGACGAGGAGGCAAAGGAGAAGCTGCGCTCCATAATAGGCAAGCGCGACGCTTCGAGGGAGGAGCTGGAGGAGGCTGCCGAGCTGATAAAGAGGAGCGGTGCGCTCGAGTACGCTGAGAAGCTCGCGGAGGAGTATAGCAGCCAGGCCGTGAACGCCCTAAGCGTGCTGCCCCGCAACGAGTACCGGGAGATACTCGAGGAGCTGGCCCGCTTCGCCGTGAGACGGAGCAAGTGAGGGACGAGGCCGCCCTGGAGGGGTAGCATCCCCCTTGGCCACGCCGGAGAGCAGGTGCGCGGAGACACCCTACCACATCCCACGGCTCTACATAGAGGGTCTCGAGTCGGAAGAGTACCTGGTGCTCGAGGACGGCGGCGAGGCAAGGCTGTCCCGCTCCTGCAGCGGCGGCCCGCGCTGCTTCGGCAAGGCGATCTACGGGGTCAGCCTAGAGGAGCTGGTGGACCTCGTCTCGAAGCGCGCGACAAGGTCTTTCATAGTCCTGCTCCCCCCGGACTACCATAGGGGGCTCCTCGTCGAAAAAGGGTCTCATGTAGAGCCTATACCGCTCAACGGTATACGCGTGGTGCTGGAGGCATGTGAGGGCGACCGCGTGGAGCCCGGCTCCACACTAGGGTTCACGGTCACGGGGAAGCGGGAGGTTAGACACATACGCAGCCACGTCTCCGGCGTCGTGGTTTACATCTACTCCTCGCCCTACAGCCGCCCCGAGAGGAACATAGTCTTCGTGGTGCCCGAGGAGGAGGTGAGAGAGGTACATGTCGTTCAGCGAGAATGAGATACGGGAGCTGGCACGCGGCTACGCCCTGCTGAACGCCGTGGAGCACGGTGGCCGCGCCGCGGTCGGACCCGTTATGGGCAAGATAATGGCGGAGAGGCCTGACCTCCGCCGTCACGCGAGGCAGGTGGCGGCCATAGTACGCGAGGTGGTCGAGGAGGTTAACCGGCTGAGCCTGGAGGAGCAGCGTCGCCTGCTCAGCGAGAGGTACCAGTGGTTGCTCGAGAAGAGGAAGAAGCAGAGGACCGTCGAGGAGAAACGGCTCCCGCCCCTACCCGAGGCCGAGGAGGGCAGGGTGGTTACAAGGTTCGCCCCCAACCCCGACTTCATAATACACCTCGGCAACGCTAGGCCTGCAATACTCAGCTACGAGTACAAGGTAATGTATAGGGGTCGTATGATACTCCGCTTCGAGGACACGGACCCCCGCACCAAGACCCCGCTCCCCGAGGCCTACCAGCTGATAAAGGAGGACCTCCGCTGGCTCGGCGTGGAGTGGGACGAGGAGTACATCCAGAGCCTCCGGATGGAAGTGTACTACGACATAGCCAGGAGGCTCATAGAGGCCGGCGGGGCCTACGTCGACGACAGGCCCGGCGAGGAGTTCCGAAGGTACAGGGGGAGGCTCTGGGAGTACCCTCCCAGGCTGAGGAGCGTCGAGGAGAACCTCGAGCTGTGGGACAGGATGCTCGAGGGAGGCTTCGGCGAGGGCGAGGCGGTGCTCCGCGTGAAGACCGACCCTCGCCACCCAGACCCGAGCGTGAGGGACTGGGTGGCCTTCAGGATAATCGACACCGAGAAGTATCCGCACCCTATAACCGGGAGCAGGTACACCGTCTGGCCCACCTACAACTTCGCCGCGGGAGTGGATGACCACCTCATGGGTGTAACCCATATACTCCGGGCGAAGGAGCATATGCAGAACACGGTGAAGCAGGAGTTCCTCTACCGCCACCTGGGCTGGAAGTACCCGCATGTAATCCACTTTGGCAGGCTGAAGCTTGAAGGCTTCATAATGAGCAAGTCCCTACTGAAGAAGCTGCTCGACGAGGGTGTGGGCGAGGGCCTCTCTGACCCGAGGTTCGCGACTATAGCGGGGCTCCGTAGGAGGGGGATAACGGCGGAGGCGATAAAGAGGATAATACTCGATGTAGGCGTGAAGTATACGGATGCGAGTATAAGCTATGCCAACCTGGCGGCGGTCAACCGCGTGATAGTCGACCCGAAGGCGAAGAGGCTCATGGCCGCCCTGGAGCCTGTGGAGCTAATTGTGGAGGGGCTTCCCTGGGAGGGCGCCAGAGGCTTCGAGGTACCCTTCCACCCCAGCGGGGGCCTCGGCAGCCGTGTCCTCAAGGTTGAGGGGCCCAGGGCCCGCCTCTACATAAGCGGCAGCGACGTCGAGCTAGTCGAGCGGCACGGCTTCTTCAGGCTTATGGAGGCGTTCAACGTGGAGCTTGTCGAGGTCCAGCAGGGTAGGGTTGTCGCGAGGTTCCACAGCTTCGAGCTGGAGGAGGCGAGGCGCAGGGGCGCCCCCCTGATACAGTGGGTGCCCGCGTCCGCGGCGGTGGACTTGGAGCTTGTGGAGCCGAAGGGCCTCGACCTAATACGCCGCTACGGGTTCGTGGAGGCGGCAGCGGAGCACATAGCTGCGGGGGAGATAGTGCAGCTTGTAAGGATAGGCTTCGCGAGGGTTGACGCCGTGAGGAGGAGGGCTGAGGGTGTAGAGCCGAGGGTTGTAATGATATACGCGCACAGCTAGAGGGCGAGGCTTACCCTTATTTAGCCCCTGGCGGGGCTCGGGGCCTTCGTGCCTAGGTTGGGGAGTCGGCGACGACCCCCGTGGGAGGAGGATGAGCCATGAGCAAGCCGTTCTACGTGCGGTTCGAGGTACCCCCCGAGCTGGCTGAGAAGGCGTATCAGGCGCTCGAGATAGCCAGGAAGACCGGCAAGATAAAGAAGGGCACTAACGAGACCACCAAGTGTGTCGAGAGGGGCCTGGCGAAGCTGGTCCTCATAGCCGAGGATGTAGACCCGCCGGAGATAGTGGCCCACCTGCCGCTCCTCTGCGAGGAGAAGAAGGTTCCCTATGTCTATGTGCCTAGCAAGAAGAGGCTCGGCGAGGCTGCCGGGATAGAGGTAGCTGCGGCGAGCGCTTGCATCATCGACCCCGGCGAGGCCAAGGACCTGGTTGAGGAGATTATAAGGCAGGTGAACGAGCTCAAGGCCAAGGCGGCCTAGCCGGTTTTTCGCCCTCTACACATGCTCCCCGGGTTCTGCCCGCGAGCTGCTACCTGACGCGCGTCGACTCCGGCGTGCACACCTCGGACTCCAGCTTCGTGCCACAGCAGCTGTAGGAGACCCTGTACCTTATGCATCTCTGCTCGGGCTTCACGTATATCTCCTTGGCAGCGCGGCCGCAGGGGCACCGTTGTAGGTCGAGGTATGCGACGAGCCCGGCGCTGCCAGTCTCCACGCGGGGCTCCACGGTGAAGCCGAGCTTCTGAAGCTCCTCCGCCACCCACTTCGCGGCCGCCATGGTGTGGGGCTTGTAGAGCTGCTGGGCGAGCCTGCGTGCGGTCCTCGTGTAGAGTATGTAGTCGCTGGCGGCCGCGTAGCTCATGGCCTCCATGAACACTTGCAGCAGCCTCTCAAGCCTGGAGGCGTGGAGGGCTAGGCTGTAGAGGCCGAGGATACCCATGCGGGACAGGGCGTCCGCGTCGAGTACAACCTGGGCGTAGACGCTGGTGGGGCTCCGTAGGTAAGCCTCCTCCGCCTCGGCCAGCGCGGCCTCAACGTGGTGCCTCGCGTGCCGCGGCAGCCCCTGCCCCGCGCCGCGGCCGGCCGTGTAGAGGCCGGCGGCCACGGCTGCTATGGAGGGGTCGCAGCCCTCGCCCCTACAAACACCGGCGGCCAGCACCGCCGCGGTCATACACCGGCTGCACCGTGCCAGTTCTTCGAGCACCGTGGCCGCCCAGCCCTGGACGCCTAGAAGCGTAGCCACGCCAGGCGCCAACGGGCCCACCCCGGTATACGTGGAGCCTTGGCTCGGCCGCGGGGCGTGGCACGGCTTCTTTATAGTCCCCTACCCGCCGGCCGCCCCGGGCTCCAGGGGGTTCCACGGGGGCGCAGGGGTATGAGCGAGCGGCGGCAGAAGGAGTTCAACATCATAGAGGAGATAGGCTTCCCGGCGGAGGTAATCCAGATCATCGGCCGCACCGGCGTCCATGGCGAGGTCATACAGGTT
The DNA here is from genome assembly GCA_013153105.1 of Thermoproteota archaeon. Classification (GTDB taxonomy): domain Archaea; phylum Thermoproteota; class Thermoprotei_A; order Sulfolobales; family Pyrodictiaceae; genus QNYQ01. Next base: position 3,681 of record JAADFC010000136.1, on the reverse strand, counting down.
AGGGTCCGCGTCCTCGAGGGCAGGGATAAGGGTAGGGTGCTCACCAGGAACGTGCTCGGCCCGGTTAGGCTGGGTGACATTGTTATACTTAGGGAGACCGAGCGCGAGGCCCGGAGGCTGGGTAGGAGGAGGTGAAGCCGGCGATGCCCATAACCCGCACCTGCAGCTACTGCGGCCGCGAGATAGAGCCCGGCACGGGGCTCATGTACGTGCGCAACGACGGGAGCGTGCTGTGGTTCTGCAGCAGCAAGTGCTTCAAGCTCTGGAAGATGGGGCGCGACCCCAGGAAGCTCAAGTGGACCAAGAAGTACACGCCCCTCCGCCGCTGACAGTGTTTGCCGACTGTATGGCACTAGCGGCTCGGGTAAACATTTACCGCCCACGGTACATCTCTCCTCTGCCGCTTCCATCCGCGGACTGTAGGTCGTGCCTCCCCGGCTTCTCGGGCGCTCCCTCGACTGGCCTCGGCTAGCTAGCTCGAGGCTGGAGTGCTCGTCCCGGCTGTGGGGCTGCGCGGCGCCTCGAGGATGCACGGGGGGCGGGAGCGTCCGCCCTCGAGGGTGGTACTGGGAAAAGGTGGTGTGGCGGGGTCTAGTAGTCGCCGACTATCTCTTCGTCGGTGAAGAATACCTTGTACTCGCGTTCGAAGGACTCCCTGCTGTCGCTTGCGTGTATCACGTTGGCGCCTATGTCTAGCGCGTAGTCGCCCCTTATGGTGCCGGGAGCTGCTTTCCGGCCGTCGGTGGCGCCTATCATCAGCCTGACGACCTCTATCGCGCTGGGGCCCTCAAGTATCATCGCCACTACGGGGCCGCTGGTTATGAAGTTGACGAGCTCCTCGAAGAACGGCTTGCCCCGGTGGACCTCGTAGAGCTTCTCTGCCTCCTCTCTGGTGAGCCACTTCATCTTCAGTGCTTTGATGCGGAAGCCCTTCCTCTCGAAGCGGGCTATAATCTCTCCTATCAGGCCGCGCTTTACAGCGTCGGGCTTTATCATTACGAAGGTGCGCTCGGCCACTCCAGGCCACCCCTCCGCCATAGCGGCCGCCCTCCTGGCCCGGGTATATAGAGGCTAGCGGAGCCGTAGCCCCGGCCCAGCGGGTAGTGCAACGCTGCGGGGCTTGGAGCGTCATGCCTCCCCCGGAGAGGCTCATAGGCCTCGTCGGTAAGACTAACGTGGGCAAGTCCACGTTCTTCGCGGCGGCAACCATGGCTACCGTGGAGATAGGCAACAGGCCCTTCGTAACGCTCGAGCCCAGCGTGGGAGTGGGCTATGTGCGTAAGCGCTGCGTCCACGTGGAGCTGGGGCTCCCGAGATGCGACCCTGCCAGCGGCTTCTGCCTGGAGGGCTGGCGTTTCATACCGGTGAAGCTGGCAGACATACCGGGCCTCATACCCGGCGCGCATGAGGGTAAGGGGCTCGGCAACCAGTTCCTCGACGCGATAAGGAGAGCTGACGCCGTGATACTAGTCGTCGACGCTGCAGGTGCCACCGACGCGGCGGGCAACCCGGTGCCGCCGGGCAGCTACGACCCCATCGAGGAGGTCCGGTGGCTGGAGAGGGAGCTCGAGGAGTGGATGTACTCCATAGTGCAGAAGGACTGGGACCGCTTCGCCATGAAGGTGTCTACTACGGGAGAGAATCCCGTGGATGCGCTGGCTCAGCGGCTGAGCGGGCTCAGCGTAACCAGGCGCCACGTCGAGGCTGCGTTGAAGTATGCTGGGCTGGAGGGGAGGCAGCTGACGAGCTGGAGCCGCGAGGACCTGCGAAGGTTCGTAGCAGGGCTGCGTCGCTCGAAACCGATGCTGATAGCGGCCAACAAGGCTGACCTGCCGGAGGCGGAGGATAACATAAAGCGTATGAGGAGGGAGCTCGAGTACCCTGTTGTCCCCACTAGTGCGGCGGCGGAGCTGGCCCTCAGGAAGGCCGCCCGCGCAGGGCTGATACGCTACATACCGGGTGACAGCGATTTCGAGATACTGGACGAGTCGAGGCTGACCAGCCAGCAGCGGCGCGCGCTGGAGTATATACGGGAGAACGTCCTCCGACGCTGGGGGAGCACGGGGGTCCAGGAGGCGATAAACCGCACGGTGTTCGAGCTTCTGGACATGATAGTAGTCTACCCTGTTGAGGACGCCAACAAGTTCACAGATGGCAGGGGCAGGGTGCTCCCCGACGCCTACCTGGTCCCCAGGGGCACCACGGCGAGGCAGCTCGCCTATATGATACACACAGACCTGGGGCGCACGTTCCTATACGCTGTCAACGCTAAGACAAAGCAGAGGGTCGGGGAGGACTACGTGCTGCAGGACGGCGATGTGATAAAGATAGTTGCCGCGGCGGCGAAGAGGGGCTAGCGGGTCAGGCGGGGCGCACCCTCTCCCCACCCGCTGGGCGTGGGAGGGCTGGCAGTCGGTAATGCGGGCAACGCATCATCCCCAAGGGCTCCCGGGGCGGCGGGCTAGCCTTTATAGCCAGCTGGCCAAGGTGCGGCCCTGGGCGGACGCCAAGGGCGGCGCCGGTAGATAGAGGGTGGCGTTGATGGCGCACGGGCTGTACCATTACCTGCGGGAGACCTGGAAGCAGAGGCACGAGGACCCCGCGCTGGCGAGCCTCTGGAGGAGCAGGATTATCGAGTGGAGGCGGCAGCCCAGCGTCGTGAGGATACCGAAGCCCACGAGGCTTGACCGCGCGCGTGCGCTAGGCTACAAGGCTAAGCCCGGGATTGTGGTTGTCCGGGTGCGTGTGAGGAAGGGTGGCCTCAACAGGCCTAGGCCTAACAAGGGCAGGAGGCCCAAGAGAATGGGCGTCTACGGCTATGCGCCCGCCAAGTCCACCAGGCTGATAGCCGAGGAGCGTGCGGCGAGGAAGTACCCCAACATGGAGGTGTTGAACAGCTACTACGTCGCAGAGGACGGCCTCTACAAGTGGTACGAGGTCATACTGGTCGACCGGAGTCACCCGGCGATATGCAGGGACAAGGAGCTCAAGTGGATATGCGAGAAGCAGCACCGCGGCCGCGTCTTCCGCGGTCTCACCAGCGCAGGCAAGAAGATGCGCGGCCTCCGGAAGACCCGCGGCCTCCGCGGCACCCACAAGTACAAGTGGAAGAAGAAGCAGAAGGAGCGTGAGCTCAAGAAGCGCCACGAGGCCCACCGCGGCGCCAGGCTCATAGCCCCCGACGAGATAAGGGAGAAGTACCACCACGGCGACCTCCAGTAGCCCCTCCGCCCGCGGCGCGGGCTCTCCCGCAACTCTTTCGACGCACGTTCCGTTTTGTACGCTGTACCCGGGCCGCCTGGGCATGCTGTCTGGAGTGCTCTGGCGCGGCAGCACCTGCTACGAGGCCCCGGCACGCGCCGGTCCGCGCCGCCTCCGCGGCGGCTGCCGCGGCGGGGGGAGGGGAGGCTGTTGCCCGGCTTTAGCAGGGTTGTGCGCGTCGAGATAGCCGCTCACGCCCATGCGACGGAGGATGTGGATAAGGTTGTTGAGGCTGTGATGGGGCTTCTGCCGGAGACGCTCCGCGGCAGAGTCGAGCCTTTGGTCGTGACTGTTGAGGGTCACCATGGCAACCCGATTACGAGGATTGTAGTGCGGCTTGAGGGTGTGGATGCTGAGGAGTTTCTGCGAAGCCTCGCCTCCAGGCTGGGGGATGCTGAGCGTAGGATTCTCCGGTCTCTG
>JAADFC010000094.1 GCA_013153105.1 Thermoproteota archaeon | reverse complement strand
TCGCCTCCTGCAGCTCCCCCGTGGCCCCCGCCTCCTCCTCCAGGCCGCGGCGGCGGAGGCCCAGCCTGGCGCGGGCTAGGTACAGCTCGGCCTCCTCGACAGCGCCGTAGAACTCGATCACACTGCTATGCTTCGGGACGCGTATCAGCCTCCCCTCGACGAGCGCCTCCGCGAGCGGCCCCTCGCAGCCGCCGGCCAGGCCCCGCTGCACCTCCCCATGCCCCGGGCAGCGTGGCGCCCCGGGTTAGGGAGCCCAGGCGGGCAGATATACACGCTGCCCGTGTTACCCTGACCCGCCGCCGCTGGGCTCCACGAGGCTCCCCACCGGCTCCCCCCGCGCCGCCCTGGCCACGTTCTCCGGGTCGGAGCCGTCGACCACCCTGGAGGGTATCCCGCTCCTCTCCAGCACCGCCACCGCGAGGGGGTCGAGGAGCTCGTAGCGGCCAGGCTCGAGGCTCTGCTCGAGGACCCTCAGGAGCTGCTGGTAGGTGAGCCGCGGCAGCCTCCTGGCGCTTCTGTCCCTCCTCGGGTCCGACGTGTACACCCCGTCCACCGTGGTGGCGAGGACAAGCATGTCAGCCTGGAGCGCCTCCGCCAGCAGCGCCGCCACCGCGGCGGTGCTCTGGCCCGGCTGGAAGCCGCCAGCCACCACTATCCTCCCCGTGGCCGCGGCCTGGAGGGCCTCCCAGAGGCTCCTCGGCGGCTCCGGGTGGCTGTGGGGGTGGAGGAGGTAGGCGAGGAGCCTGGCGTTCAGTCTCGCAGCCTCTATGCCGAGCATGTCTAGCATCGACCTGTTACCCAGCCCCGCCCCCCGGGCGGCGTCTATGTAGCTCCTCGCCGCGCGCCCCCCGCCGACTACCACGGCGGCCAGCAGCCCCTCCCCGGCCAGGCTTTTGAGCACCCTCGCGTAGCTCTTCAGCAGCCCGGGCTTCTCGGGGGTGACATGCTTGCCGCTTATCTTCACGACTACCCTCGCCAAGCCCTTCCCCGCCCTCGCCGGGGCAGCGGCTGGGGCCGGCTAATAGCCGGGAGGCCCGCTGCGTGGAGCCGCCGGGGCCCGCTTTCACCCGGGTTTATGTCAGGCTTTCGCCTTGAATCCAACTGTTGAGATAAACCTCCGTGATAGACTATTTGTTCGAGGGGCGGCGCGGGGTGGCTCTCCTCAAGCTCCTCCGCCGCTGGTGGAGCCTGCGGGACCCGGAGATACGCTGGATAGTCGAGGTCGGCGTCGACGAGGTGCCGGAGGAGGCGGAGCCGGTTCCGGAGAGGATGCAGCCGCCCTACAGCTTCGTCTCCAGGTACGTGAACGAGACGAGCTACCTGCTTGACGACCCGGACATACTGCTCACCGTGTTCCGGAGCGCGGAGGAGAGGAGGGAGGAGAGGCTCAGGCTCCACGGGCTGCCGGGGGAGGTGAAGCTGCTCGTCTCCAGGCCCGAGCTCGCCCGGGCGCCGCACCTGGTTGTGATAGAGGGGGAGCGGCTCGCCGCCTGGCTCCTCGTCTACTACGGGGTGATAGTCGCAGCCCGCCTCGACGAGGCGGGGGTGGGGAGCAGCTACGGGCTCCAGGCGATACGCTGGCTCGACGAGTGGAGCGGCGAGTTCCACGCCGTCTACATAAGGCTCCGCAGCCGCCTCTACCGGTGGGGCCCCGAGTTCAGCGTCTACATCAGGGGGATAGACAACCAGCACCGCTACCTCGTGGTCACCCTGAACAACCTCTACCGCCACCTCCTCGCCGGCAGCCCCAGGAGAGTGCTCGACGACACCCTCGACGCCCTCGCAGACTACACAAAGTTCCACTTCAGGAGCGAGGAACGGCTCTTCGACAGGTACGGCTACCCCAGAGCAGAGGCTCACCGCCGCCAGCACAGGCTCTTCGTAGACAAGGTAGCCGACTTCATGGAGAAGTACAAGGCAAACGAGCAGCGGCTCACCCTAGAGGTGCTCCACTTCCTCGCAGACTGGGTAAGGAACCACATACTCACCAGCGACCACGACTTCGGCGAATGGTTCTACCAGCACGGCGTCCCAATCATAGACGAGCGGCTCGCCCGGGAGAGCAGGGAGGCCAGGAAGAGGCTCGGCCTAGACTAGCCCCTCCCCCGGGCAGCACCCCACCCCAACCCAGCCCGACGGAGATTAGGAGGCCAGGCCCGAGCCGCCAGGGGGAGACACTTCGGCTAGCCGTATCTGGCCTATTCACTGTGGCCGGCATGTACATGATGCTGGATAACTGGAGAAGACTCCTGAAGGGCTAAACCAGCCGTGGAACATCAGCGCTCTAGACCATAGCCGTGGGGCAGGGCATAAAACGCACACTTAGCCGGCTACCGCTTCCCGCCAGCAGCCGGCGCCGGCGACTATTAAGAGGCGCCTCTCCCATCAAACAGCCGCATGGTGTACGAGGGGTGGCAGCCACTACTACAGCTGCGCTTAACCAGCCACTGCCAAAGCCGGGAAGGGACCTAGCCGGCTACGCCTCCGCCCGGACACTGGAGGCCCTGCTGGAGGGTGTACTGGCTCTCGAGTTCCTCGAGCGGGGCTTCACCAGGAACGCTGCGGGGAAGGCGTTCCAGGCCTGGAGGGCGCTGACCGGGGCACTTCTAGCCCTGGAGAAGGACAGGATAGTCGAGAGGCTGGAGAGGGAAGAGAGGAAGTGGCTGACAGAGAAAGCGATACCCCGGGTGCCCAGCACCAGGCTTAAGGCGCTCGGCCAGCTCCTGGAGGAGGCTGCAGAGCTGCCATACTACGGCCCGCTAACGGACAAGGCTTTGGACCTCCACGACTACCAGTACCACGGCCCAGACCCCGACACCGAGCTATCTAAGTACCGGGGCCGCGAAGAGGCGGCGAAGGATATCGTCTATATCCTCGAGAAGCTGGCCAGGATAGTAGAGGAGCGCGTGAAGCCCCGGCTAGAGCAGGAGGGCAAGTGGACACTGAGGCACGAGGAGGCGCTAAAGGGCTTGAAGCAGAAGCTAGGGCTAGCCTAGCACCCCCCGGGGCTACGGCGGCACCCTCACCGACGGCTAGGATGTCTATCCTCATCCCGTACCAGCGCCTGTGACCCCGGCCTCGGCCAGCGTCTTCTACCCCTGCAGACCCGGGGCCTCATGGACTAGCCTGGCCCGCCGCCTACCGCTGCGCGGATACAACCTCTACGCCGTACCGGGAGGCCAGCCTCGCCATGCTATCGTCGAGCGTAGCCGGCGGGAGCCCAAGCCTCTGGAGCGTCTAGAGCTTCACGAGGGCGAGGTCCTCCTAGTCAGGGTTCTAAGGAAAGGGCTCGCTGAAAGGGTCTCCGGCTCTATACGAGTCGACAGGGAGGAACTAGAGAGGGTGCTGAAGGAGGTTGAGGACGGGCTCGGTGCTTATTGACTGTAACGTTGTAGTAAGGTGCTTCGCCGGAGACACGGCTGCCAACGCAGACTTGACGCTCTACGCTGTCGGGCTGTCTTCTCCATACTAGTTCTCGGCGGGGAGGGGTTGCTTGTGTAGCGCCGTGTGGCCCCATGAGGCTGTTGCCGCGGCTGCGGCTGAGGCGGCTGCGGCGGCTAGCAGGAGGGTTGGGGGGCTCACTGACGCCGCGAGCCCGCCTAGTGGTGCTCCGATGGCGACGCCTAGTATGTTGAAGACCTGCTGTGCGGCTGCGGCGGCTGCGGGGGCGGGGGTTCGGAGGACGAGGTAGCTGCTGCCGAGGAGGCCGGAGGCGACGGCGAGGCCGTAGCCTGGGAAGAGGGTGGGCTCCAGGGCTGAGGCGGCTAGCGCGGCTGAGCCTGCGAGGCCGGGGGCGAGCACGGCTGTGGGGGCGCCGCGGCTGTCGAGGAGCCTGCCGAGTGGGGGGAGGGCGGCTGCGGCTGCGAGGCTGGAGAGGCCTATGAGCGTGTTCGCGGCCGCGGCTGCCTCCTCCTCGCTTGCGGCGTGGCCTGCGGCTAGTAGGGCTGGGCCGAGCCCGCCTACGAGGAGGCCGAAGCCGAGGTAGAGGAGGGTTATCGACGCCAGCGCCGCGGCGAGCGCCCTGCCCCCGGCCCTTATGCCCTCCAGGACCTCTCTAGCCCCGACGCGCCTTCCCCTGGCGGCGGCCGGCGAGCCGGCGGCGAGGAGGGTGGCGGCTGCGGCGCCGGCGGCTATGGCTGCTGAGAGGGCGGTGAAGAGCCCCTGGAAGCCGAGGAGCCGTAGGAGGGCTGCGCCGGCGAGGGCGCCCACTCCTATCACCGCGCCCACCGGGGCCAGGTAGGCGCCGAGGCTGCCGCCGAGCCTCCCCGGGGCCGCTTGGTCGCCGACGCTGGCGAGGTAGGCCGGGTAGACGAGGCTGCCCCCGACGCCGTGGACGACGCGGTACACGGCGAGCTCGGAGACACTGTCGGCGAACCCGTAGGCCAGCACGCTGAGGCTGTCAACCCAGAGGCCGAGCGCGAGGCTCCGCAGCCTCCCCAGCCTATCAACGATGAACGCTGCCGCCACGCTGGCGGGCAGCGAGGCCATACCGTAGAGGCCGGCTATGAGCCCCGCCAGCCTCTCGTCGGCTCCGAGGGAGACGGCGTAGGGCGCGATCACGCCTATGAGGAACGCCGTGTCGAGTATCCCGGCCGCACCCGCGGCTACGAGGAGCAGCCTACGCAACCCCGCCAGGCCCCTCCGGGCAGGCCGCGGCGCCAGCCGCGGAGGGGAGGCTATTCCCTCCCCGCCCGGCACAGCCTGGCGCGCTGCATGGCCTCCCCGGGGACCAGGCCGCGTTGGGCGAGGAGCCTGAGGGCCCCCAGGAGGAGCCCGTGGA
>JAADFC010000140.1 GCA_013153105.1 Thermoproteota archaeon | reverse complement strand
GTATGGTTGGGTTGTGGGTCCGTGCTCTACCGTGGGATGGTGGTTGTTTTTAAGTGTTGTTGTTCACCTTGGGCGCCTGTTTCTACACGCATGGGAGCTGCTTGGAGCTGGGTTGGCGGGTGCTCCCATGGATTCGAGTAGAATCTAAAGGATGCGCCCATGTACAGCTACCGATCCACCCATGGCATGCGCCCAAGGAACCAATACTGGACTTGAAACCCTCCAGAGGGGAGGATCGACAGGCTAGAGACGCATCTCAGAGGACGTGGAGTTCACGGTGTTTGAATGTGAGTGTTGGGTATTTCGTGTTTTGGATAGTTTGTCTTTTTGAGAGGGTTGATGTGTTGTTTCCTTTGGGTTGTTGCGGCTTTTCGAGGCCGTAAGAGACTTAAGCAGATGCGGTGATGACGTTGGTTCTCCTGGGGCGCCGCCGTAGCTCAGCGGGCAGAGCGCCGCCCTGGTAAGGCGGAGGTCCCGGGTTCAAATCCCGGCGGCGGCTCCACCCTGCGGGCCTTCCCCATTCTCTCCGCCGCCTTGTTGTCGTGTAGCTTCTTTGCTTCTCCTCTGGCTGCTGGGGGTGGCTGCTTATTTTGAACCTGGCGTGTTGAGCGGTTGGTGGTGGTGCTGGGTTTGATCTTGTTGGCTGCTGAGGGGGCTGTCAACGCTACCGCTGGCGGGGCTGGGTTTGCTGAGCTTCTAGCTGATGTGGCTTCTAACCCTACTGCTGCGATGGCTTTGCTTGTCCAGTTCCTGTTGGGGTTCGCTGCGGGGTACTATATGGCTAAGATTGCGAGGTATATTGTGGCGCTTGTTGCCGTGTTCATTTTGGGCGCGTTGATAGGTGCTTGGGGTGTTAGTGGTACTGTTGATGATGCTTTGAGGAGGCTTGGTAGGGCGGTGGCGGAGAGTAAGGATGCTATTATGTCTATTCTCCAGGTGTTCGGGTTTGTGCTCGTTGGGCCTACGGCGCTGGGGTTCTTCGTGGGTCTCCTCGTCGGCGTTGTGAGGAGGTGAACCTGCCTCGGCGTGTTTTTAGTGTCTTCCCGTGCGCTGCTGTTTTCCGGGTTTAAGTCTGGGGCGGCTGTTGTGTCTTCTGCGTGTTCTCCTTGGGTGGCGTGTGTTGCGGTTGCGGCGTGCGAGTGAGTGGGAGGTTAGGATGTTGCGGGGTATTGCTGACTACCAGTTTGGGTGGCCTGCGGGGCGTGTGCTTGTCCCGGATGATGTTGTTGTAGGCGTTTCTCCTGGTACTCGGCGTATCCGGGAGGTTTATGCTGGTGAGGGGCTGGTTGCCGTCCTGAGGGCTCATGACTACTTCTTCTCGCTTTCGCTGCTTGGTGCTAGGCTGCTGCTCGGGGCTTTCGAGGCTCCCCGTTTGAGGGCCGTTGTTGGTCGCGGATGGGTTGAACGTGGGGTTAAGAGTGTAAGGTGCAGGGATGTTGTCGATGTTGACCCTGGCCTTTATGCTGGCGATGAGGTTATCGTGGTCGACGAGGAGGATGGGCTTGTTGGTGTGGGTAGGCTGCGGCTGGCGCCGAGTGAGATAAGAGAGCCGTTCTGCGAGGGGGAGGCTATTCGGCTGCGTAAGGTCGTCCGTAGCGAGGGGTGAACCGGGTGTCGACGCTTTCTGTCTACAGCTTCCGGGGCGTCAGGGTGTTCTATGGCGACGCTGTTAAGGGTGCCGACGTGTTTGTGACTGGGTTCCGGGGGTTCGGCGCTGTCGGCTATATAACTACGCTGCATCTCGTCGAGAAGCTTGGCTGCGAGCGTGCCGGGTTCATAGCGCCCAAGTATATGCCAGAGGAGGTTACTGTGGACTCTCGGAAGGGTATTGTGTCGGCGTTCACGCTCTACGGCTGCCGGGCTGGCGATAGGAGGGTCGCGGTCCTGGTTAACCATGACGTGCCGGTGGTCCATGATAGGGCTAGGTTTGCGGAGGCTATTGTGAGGTGGCTCCGGGAGGCTGCCTCTATACCGGAGGCTGTGCTGGTGGGGGGTTTCGATTCGAGGTTTCGTAGTGGGGAGGAGAGTCTCCGGTGGGTGGCTACCAGCGCTTATCCTAGGAGGCTTGAGGAGCCGGTTATGGAGCAGGGTCTCTACGTTATAGGTCCGCTGGCGCTCCTGCTGTTCTACGCGGAGGTCTATGGGTACCCTGCGGTGGCTCTTCTGCCGTATGCGGAGGCTTCGAGGCCCGACCCTAGGGCTGCGGCGGTGGCGGTAAGGAAGATCGGGGAGCTGTATGGTGTTGGTGTTAGTGTGGAGGACCTGCTGGAGGAGGCTAAGAAGATTGAGGAGATGATAAGCATGATGGAGAAGCAGCAGAGGGAGGCTATGACCGGCGGGGCGCCGGAGAGGGTGTACATGTAGGCCTCCGGCTAGCTCTTGGCGCTAGGCCCGTTTCTGGGGGGAAGCTCCGCAGCCTCCGCCTTTACGCCGCGGCTGCGGAGCAGCTTCTCCACCCTCGCTGCCACGCTGTGGCTCCAGTGGCTGGGGCCGAGGTGGTAGATTACGGCTTCCCGGTAGCCTTGGCCTGTTATGTAGTCTGCTATCCTCTCCGCCGTTGCTTCGACGGCCTCCGTGTATGGTATGGAGGGTGTCTCGTGCTGTGAGAGGGGGTACGTCTCGGCCAGCTCCTCGGGTATGGCGCCTATGTAGAGCTGGTAGCCTACCACGTGGGTCCCCTCTGGCCGGCCTGGCTTCCCCGTGATGCTCCTGTAGATTTCGCTGTGGGTGAACGGCTTGTCGGTTACCGGTATGAGTACCGCTTTTTCGAGGCTGGGAGGACGGCGGTAGCGGGTGACGAGGCTCTCGTGGTGTATAAGCAGCCTGGGGTGGCCGGCGCTCTCGGGGCTTGAGAGCAGCAGCCCCTTCGCTGCGTGCGCTTTCACCCTGGGCGTGTGGAGTTTGAGGTAGCCGGTGTACCTTGTGGCTAGCTGGTGGAAGGCTCTGGCCAGCGTTGGGTGGCCTCTGCTCATCTCCTCTAGGAGCTCCCAGAGGCGGCCTTCTCTTATGGCTTGCCTGGTCTTGTCTATTATCTTGCGGAGCATGTAGAGGTTGTGTAGCGCCAGTAGCCTGACGCGCTGGTCGCGGGGCATCTCGAGCAGCTCCTGGGGGGTGTAGCGGCTGCAGACGGGGCAGTTGCAGGGGAAGTATTGCAGCTCTTCGAGGCGGTAGGTGCGGGTCTCTGTTATGTAGCGGTTGTCGCGGGCGTAGAGTATGTAGGAGGCTGAGTCGAACATGTCTACGCCGAGGGCTACGGCGTAGGGTATTATCATCGGGTGCCCGGCGCCGAAGAGGTGGAGGGGCACGCTCCAGGGTGTGTTGGCGCGGGCCGTGTATATCATCTCGAGGAGGGTGGCGTAGTCGTAGCGTTCGAGCAGCACGGTGGGGCTGCCGAGGGCCAGCAGCCTGTAGGGGCCCAGGAGCTTCGCGGCTTCGCGGGCGCTTCTGGCTACGAGGTCGCTGTAGGGGCCGCCCTGGATGGGGAGAACCCAGACCCTCTGGTCTGGGTCTATCTCTTCGAGTGCCGCGCGGGCGCGGCGGAGGGTCTCCTCGACGCTGTGCTCGGCCTGGCTGCGGCTGCGCCGGTTGCCCGTGGGGACGTCTAGTATGACTGCTATGTCTGAGCCTATCCTCTTCTGGAACTCTATGACCTCGCTGGGGGTTATCTCGACGTCGCCGTACTCGAGTATCTGGTAGGCCCCCGAGTCGGTCATGACGATGCCGTCGAAGCCGAGTATGCCGTGGACCCCGCGCTTCTCGGCTAGGCTGCGCATACGCTTCCAGAGGAGGTAGGCGTTGGTTATCACCGCCCTGAAACCGGCCGCGGCTATCTCCTCGAGGGGCAGCTCCTGCCTAGCGACGTCTATGACGGGGAGAAGGGCGGGGGTCTCGAGGACGCCGTGGGGCGTGTGGAGCCTCCCTATGCGGCCTGCTAGGTCCTTGTCGCGTACCTCGAAGACGCCGGGCCCTGTCATAGCAGCTTTTCTCCCCTCCTCTTCTTCTCGAGGTACTCCTTGAGGACGAAGCTTATCTTCGGCACCAGGCCCCCGCTGCCCTCCACCCCGCCCTCGGTGACGCGTATCGTGTTGTAGACTATCACCGCCCCGGCCTCCTCGTGGACCTTAACCGCGTCCGGGCGGAGGCCCAGCCTCCTGACGAGGTACTCTGCGAACTCGTTCGCGTCGAAGAGGGGGACCTCGCGCACCCTTATCTCGGCTATAACGTTGCCGGTGAGGATGAGGAGGGGGTAGCGGCCGCTGCCCCCCTGCTCCTCGGCGTCCACGAGCAGGAGCGTTAGGGAGGGGTAGTCGTAGCCTTTGAGGACGCCGCTGTATACGCGGCCGCTGGTGAGTGCTACCTCTATCCTCCGGCCCAGTAGCTTGGCCAGCTCACCCTCAATCCTCCTCGAGGGCGACGCAGCATAGGCCGCTGCCACGGCTGGACGCCGTCTCTCGCGGCGCTAGCGGGCCGGGCCTTGAAGAGCTTTCTTATATAACGCGGCCCCGCGGGGCTGCGGGGTTTGACCCGGCGGAATGAGAGGGCGGCCGAGCCGTGGCGGGTGAGGGTGACGTCGTCGTATCGTTCGAGGGTGAGGTCAGGGAGGTGAGGAAGCAGCTTATACCACGCATGTACGTCACAGCTGTTGAGAGCAGCGACGGGAGCTACAGGATGGAGTTCGACACGCACGAGGAGCTTGTCCTATACCGGGAGGGCGAGCGTCTGCGGGTGACCGTGGCCCGGAGCGTGCCGGAGTACCGGGAGGGCGAGGACTACGTGGTTCACGCAACGCTCGTCTCG
>JAADFC010000153.1 GCA_013153105.1 Thermoproteota archaeon | reverse complement strand
GGGGCAGCCCGTGGCCGGGCTTGGCGGTTCTGGCTGCCGGTGCGCTGGCCACGCTGGCGCCTAGGCTTGCCGGCGGCGGCCTGCCGCGCCTCCCTGCTGAGCTCTTGGCTGCAGCCTCGGCTCTGGCCTTGGCGTCGGCTGCTCTCGTTTTCGCGGCTAGGAGGAGGGGTGTGACCCGGCTCTGCTTCAGGCTCCGCAGCTCCCAGCTTGCCCCGGCTTCGTGGGTGGTCCAGGACGCCTCTAGGCTGCTGGCTGTGATGCGCGATCTTTCCCGCTCGCGTTGGGTGCTCGGCGTCGAAGCAAGATACGAGCCCGGCTGGGACCATATGCTGCTCACTGTGGATGTGAAGCGGGAGCACGCCGAGAGGGTGGGGGAAGTTCTCAGCTTATATAGTAGGGGTATACTCCTGGAGCCCTGCGAGGAGCGGGTGGGCTGTGAGGAGCGTGTTTTCGCGCTCGTGGAGCAAGTTGTAAGGGAGGTCGCCGAGCTTGCCACGCAGCGGAGGCTCATCGTCGTAGACTTCAAGTCTTACCTCAAGGGTACCGTCCCGGAGAACGTTCACCATATAGACCTCGGTAGGATAGTGGACCTGGAGGAGAAGCTTGGCCGGGCCTATGCCGCTCTGGAGAGGCTGCTGGAGCGCGAGCCCCAGGCCACGGTGGTGATCGTGGACCCCGTGGATATAGACTATGGGGTGCTGGCGAGGCTTGCCGGGGAGCATGGCGCCGGCTGCATAGTCTACCGGTACGCCTACGACGGCGAGGCCGGAAACGCTTAAAAAGGCGGGTGTGCGGGGCCGTCTACATGGAACCCGCCGTAGCTCAGCGGCAGAGCGCCCGGCTGTAGGCGGGGTGTAGGCCCCCCGCGCGCCCGACCCGCCCCGAAGGGGCCCTGGGATGAGGGCGCGTCGGCCAACAGGGGGCCGCGCAGAGACCGGGCGGTCCGGGGTTCGAATCCCCGCGGCGGGACCACGCGCCCGGTCCACAACACCCAACCCGGCTCCACCCTCTCCTCGGCTAGACTGATTAGCCCGCCCAGAGCCCCCGGTCAGCAGCCGGGAGACGCCATGGAGACCCAAGGTGTCACCCTGAGAGTCCTCGGCGGAGGCGGCGAGGTCGGCAGGCTCTCGATACTAGTACGGCCCGCGGGGCGGCGCGAGGGCGTGCTCGTCGACGCAGGCGTCAACTTCGACGACGAGGATAGACCTGTATTCGCCTCGACCTACCCCCCGAGGTATGTTAGGGCTATCATACTCAGCCACGCCCACCTCGACCATATAGGCACGGCGCCCATGTACTTCATATCCTCCGAGCCCCCGGTCTACGCTACCAGGCCGACGCTGCGCATGGCCAAGCTGATGCTGGAGGACTTCCTCAAGCTCAACGGCTACTACTCGCCCTACGAGCACGGCGAGGTGAAACGGCTACTAGAGAACAGCAGCGAGGTCCGCTACGGGCAGAGGCTGGAGATAGACGGCGTGGAGGCCGCGTTCTACTCCGCGGGCCACATACCGGGCAGCGTGTTCACCGTGATAGAGGCTGGCGGCCTCCGAGTCGGCGTCACCGGGGACATCAACACTGTGGAGACCAAGCTCATGAAGCCCGCCCAGCTCGACATGGTGGGCAGGCTCGACGTCCTCGTCACAGAGGCTACCTACGGGGCCACACTGCACCCGCCCAGGGAGAGGGCGGAGAAGCGCCTCCTCGCGATAGTCGAGGAGGTGCTTGACTCAGGGGGCACCGTCCTCATACCCGCCTTCAGCATAGCCCGCGGGCAGGAGATAATGATGATACTCGCCGCCCACGACCCCGGCGTGCCCGTCTACGTTGACGGTATGATAAGGCAGGTTACAGAGATATTCATAGAGAACAGCGAGTACATAAACAACCCCAGCCTCCTCCGCAAGGCCTACGAGTCGTTCAACATAGTCCGCGGCTGGAGGGACCGCCACCGCGCCTGGAGGCAGAAGTCCATAATCATAGCCTCAGCCGGCATGCTCAAGGGAGGCCCAAGCCTCTACTACCTGAAACGCATAGGCGGAAACCCCCGCAACGCAGTGGTGCTCGTCAGCTTCCAGGCACCCGGCAGCGTAGGCCGCCGCCTGGTAGAGGAGGGCCTCATGCCCTCCAGCGAGGAGCCCCTAAGAGCCCGGCTCGAGTGGCTGGACTTCAGCAGCCACGCCGACCGCAACGGCCTACTAGAAGTGGTCCGCAAGACCAAACCGTCAAAGGTAGTAGTAGTGCACAGCGAGCCGGACGTAGCCAAGGCGTTCGCGGAGAGGGTGGCCGCGGAGCATGACGCCGAGGTTATAATAGCCTCCAACGACGCCGAGTACACCTTCAAACCCTAAACCCGCACACCCGCCCCCGCCCCGTGAGGGTGTAAGGCCATGTTCCGCCTCAACCCCTCCGAGCTGAAGAGGCAGCTGCGCAGGCTCGGCATAAAGAACGTCGACATAGAAACCCCCGATACAGTCGAGGTCGTCATACGCCTCGAGGACGGGCGCGAGCTAGTAGCCGAAGCGCCCGAGGTAATGATAGTCCGCCTACCCCAGGGCGCCGCGATGATACAGGTTGTCGCCCAGAACCTCGAGGAACGCCAGCCAGGCACCGCCGGCGAAGCCGGAGCCACAGTAAGCGAAGAGGACGCCCGCCTGGTGGCCGAGCAGACAGGAGTCAGCATCGAAGAAGCCAGACGCGCGCTAGAGGAGACCGGCGGCGACATAGCGGCAGCCATACTCCTCATCGAGGAGAGGAAGCAAGCCTCCTAAGCCCCTCAACCAGCTCCTCCTCACTCCTCGCCGTGCTCAGTATCAACGGCACACGCTCACTCTCAGCAATCCACAACGCCAGATGGTCAACCTTCTTAAGCCCATGAAGCACTATCACAGCAGGCTTAATCGTCGAAACCTTAAGGGCTATCATAGGGCTACGCCCCGTCGAAACCTTCGTGAAAACCACCACACGCTGACTAGTAGTGCCGAGCAGGTTCAGGAACTCACCACCCTCAAGGCTCATTATAGCCTTTATACTATCAACAACCGTGTACCCGTAAACATACTCCCTGCCTACACTCGAAACAAGCACAACCCCCTTGACAGCGTCAACCACAGCATCCAAGGGAACAGGCTCCTCAAACTCATCCATAGAAACCACTGCATTCAAATAATTAAGGTTAAACATCTTCATAAGCTTAGCCACCGTCGGCCAACCCTTACTAGAATCAATATCCAGCAAAGCCTCCACGAAACGCTTCACAAACAGCGAGCCAGGATTCCTACGACCCTTCTCATAGTCGCTAATCACACTCGAAGTCACACCCATCCGCCGCGCAACCTCAAGCTGACTAGCCCCAAAGATGTCACGCCACTTACGCAGCACCGAGCCAGGATGCTCACTCATACATATATCTCCAGCAATGTGCACAGCGATACGCTTGACCAGCGACTTAGGAGGCCAACCCAGGGCCCCAACATCACTCTCCATGACCGAGGCCCCGCTAAACAAATTAAGCCCGCCCCCAGCTTATCAGCCTTCCCCATGGATGCCGGGGTCGCCTAGCCTGGTAGGGCGCCGGCCTGCTAAGCCGGTGGGGGTGTCCCCGCGCGGGTTCAAATCCCGCCCCCGGCGCCACAACCCCCAACCGGCACCGTTCCTCGCTACGCCTTAGGACCCCTAGACCGCCCTCCACAGACACTAACTAGGTGCCCTCCCTTCTGCGAATACCCCGCGTCTCTGCAACAAAATATGCCCCTAGTAGGGAGCGTCGGCCCCAAGCATATCTGCAAGTTCGTCAACTACTACTACATTGCTATGTTAGCGGAATTCGAGATAGACGCCTGCAGGTACACTGTATCTACATGCCCCAAAGAATAGCCGGGGCTTAACATACTCATAGCGCGATACAGCTATGTAGATGTACTCTACTATATCAAAATCGTTTACTACATGTGGATGATCACCATGATTGACGATAACACCGCCAACACCTAGGCTGGAGCTTTCAACACTTACTATGGCCTGGAAGGAGCCTGTAAAGGTTAGTATAGCTAAGCATGCGAGTCCTTGGCTTTGCAGGCCTAGGACTGTACAAGTAGCAAGTCCTGCCATAGCTCCGACAGGTATTGTCATGTCTAAGTCTATACCGCATGTGTCGAAGGAGTCGATTATGCGGCTTATCAGCTCGTATTCACCCGGCGCTAGCACGCCATCGTCGAGGAAGCCGTTGGGAACACGTACATTGCGTAAGACTGTTCCACGGAATAGTGCATCGCTTATACCGGAAGGTAGGTGTCTCCTCTCCACGCCGCCTCTTATAAGTGAGCCATAGACGGCTATGTCTGCAAGCACCATCTCATGCTCTTCCCCAACGTAGTTACACCCTGCTATGCCGCATTCCTCAACGTCGTATACAATATAGTAGGGGCGGGCCCATACCCAGAACCATACGGTCTCTCCCGGAGCTATATTGTCGCTGTAGGCGTAGTCGAGGCGGCCTTCACCCTTCCAGGAGGCTCCCTCTCCTCTCCAAAGGCTAGCTCCAGGTATAATTCCCTTAAGCAGTTTATCTATTAAACCTTTGTCGCTTATCGTAAAAACTGGATACACGCCCACCGTACCATCCTGAATACTCATTGAGAAACTAACGCCTACAGTTCCACTAGGATAGTGGCTGTTGCTTGCAACGAGTAGGGGCAGCTTGACGTATATCCTCCCATCCATGTGCGCTACGCAGTCTGGGCATTGGTTCCTTAGGGTTGACGCTATGTCCTCGGGTGTTATGAGTAGCTTTGTGGTGTAGCAGAATTCTTGGTATGCGCCTGTGAAGGGGTCTATGACTACGAGTATGCAGC
>JAADFC010000046.1 GCA_013153105.1 Thermoproteota archaeon | reverse complement strand
AGGCCGCCACAGCAGCCATAGCCGCCAAACGCCTCAGACATACTCAACACGTGGAACACAAAGTACACAAGCAGCACAAGCCCAGTGACACGGTGCAACAGGAACGCCAAACGCTCCGGATGCCGAACCCCCACAGTGGGACCCCGCCGCAGCCGGGGCCTCTTGAGGAGTAAAAGACTGCGGGAGGGCGGCCCCACGCGCTCACCGCTCGTAGACTATGAAGTACGCGGCCAGCACCGGGTAGTACGGCTCCCCGGACAGCCCCCTGCTCGTTAGGTAGAGGCGCTCCGGGTCATACCCCAGGTACGGGGTCATCTTCACGACCTCGACGCGGCCGTAGTAGTGGAGGTCCCCGTAGACCATAGCCTTAAGCATGACTATAACCCGGTCCTCCCCATAGACGTCATAGGCGTAGCTGACGAGCGAGCCAGCTATCCCCATAAGCGTCGCCGCAGCACCACCCCCCGCCACGCTCGATACGAGAGCGTTGAGGAGAGCCTGCGACAACCCCACCACGGCACCCGCGTAGCTCGTCTCGACGCCCCTCCTATAGGTGGTGTCGAGCGTAACATCTCTCTGCACATCGCCCCCACCATATATGTACACGTGTTTCCACGTGTAATTGGCCCGCGTAGCGCCGACCAGACGGAAGTACTTATCCATGAACACCCTGTAGGCCGTGCTCCCGTGGCGAACCTTCACCGAGGCCAGACTGTTCCAGTCTATCTCAACCCTCTGCAGCGGCGTGAACACCGCCACCGGCACTATCATCCAGTACTGGTGCGGTCTCCCAAGCTTATCGTAGAGCGTAACCCTGTCAATGTAATAGTCGATGAATACCGCGTCACCATCACTCGTTATCGCCACATCGGCAGTTATGAAGGCTGTCTTGCCTATCTTGAAGTCCAGAGGTGATATCCCAACAGTCTCCGCGTAGATGTCCAGAAGCCTCTCCTCCCTCGGGTACACGAGAACATTAGCTATCGCAAGCCCATTCTTGTAGTAGGACGCGCCTGCGGCTGAGACAGTCAAAGTGAACGCTACATCCGTCGTGCAGCCGGAGCGGCAGACGCCGCCCAGCCTCAGTATAGGCGCGTCCCAGACGTGCTCGACCCTGCCGCGCGTGGAGTCTATCCAGCGTACTATCAGTGGGTCCGAAACCCCCACGGTCATAAGCGCCATCCGCCGCCAGAAGTCGTCGAGGCGGCGCAGCCCGATCATGACGAACATCGAATGCTCCCCCGGCGGGTCGTACCAGCGTGCAAGCGCATGGTACAGCGCTAGGCTGGGCGGGCAGCTCGCGGGGACGTAGACTGCTGTGGAGAATAGTATGGTGAACCCGCGGTAGACGCGCTCCCGCTCGCTCGCCGTAAGCCCCTGCAGCCGCCACATGAACTCCGCGGGAGGCCTGGCGCCGTAGAGGCTTGGCAGCACTATGAAGTCGTCGCGTGTAAGCTGCAGGTCGTAGTGCATGTAGTTGTCTAGGGTGATGGGCATGCAGCCGTAGGGGAGCCTGAGCCTCGTCCCCCCATATGTGGCCCCCGCAGCGCTGCGGGGGCCGCGGCGCGCCCCCTCCGGGAGCCTATAGTATTCTTTGACGATGCTCTCGTATAGGCTGGTTACATTGACTATCGAGAACGCGTCAGCATGCACGACAAGCGTGCCCGCCTGGAGGACGAGATAGGGGTTCTCCTCGACCAGCCGCGCAGCCTCTAGTGGGGCTCTCAGCCTGGCCAGCGCGACATCGTAGCTGCCGACAACGGCTGAAGCAAGGTAGTGTCGTCCTCGACTGTCGTAGAGGAGCAGCAGCACCGAGACGGCCGCACTGCCGCCCCCCAGCCGGGGGCTCCGTGGCGGGGAGGTGGCGGGGAGGCTTCTCCTCGACTCCTCTATGAGCCTGCCCGCGTCGAGGGTGAGGGCTACACGGCGGGCCCCAGGCTCAGCCCAGGCAGCCGCGGCCAGCGGCTTGGCGCCAGGCGCGGTGGCTACGACCTCGACCCAGCCATGGAGCCCGGAGGCTCCGGGAACCTCTGGCAGCTCGACGACGACTGTGAGCCTCGCGCTAGGCGTGTCGAGCAGCCGGCCAGCCAGGCCGGCGGTCAAGGCAACGGAGACTGTGAAGACAACTATGGCAGTCCAGACTCGACCGCCACGCATCTATGGACACCAGGTGAGGCCGCCTCTCAACGTCTAGCTTGCAGCTGGTCGAAGTCTAAAACCTTGCTGTAAGCATGCTTGCGCGCCACCGGCCGGCCTCTATTTGGATTTAAAATGGGCTGTGTAGGGTCACTCCCGAGCGCAGCTGCGTGGAGTCAGGGGTGTGCGGCGGTGAGTATGCAGGTTACTGTGAGGCTTGAGGAGGTTCGTGAGGCTCTTGAGCCTCTGGTTGGGCTGAAGCTTCGCGGCCATGTGGGCGGGCCGCCGAGCAGCAGGTTTCCGCTTGACAGGCTTGTGGAGGCTTTGAGGGAGCGTTGGCTGGGTGTGGAGGAGTACCGTGGGGTCCGCGTGCTGGGTGTGGACCTGGGCGGTGGGGTGCATTTGGTGTGCCATTTCAACCGTGAGCAGCCGGATGACTTCTGTATCGGTCTTGAGGGGGATAACCCGTGGGGGAGGGTGGTGGAGGCGGCTGAGAGGCTCTCGAGGAGGCTGAACGAGTCGTTTACACTGACGCTTGCTGCTGTGGTGCATGCGCTGCAGGGTCTTATCCTGGGCGAGGAGGAGGAGGTTGAGGCTATAGAGGATGTGGACCAGGTTATTGAGGAGCTGTTGACGTGGCTGCCGGAGTATGTGGCTGTCACCGAGTAGCCTCGTGTTTGTGGTGGTGTTTTGCTCCCCTGAGCTGTTCTACTGCGTGGGCTGCTATGGGGTGCACGGTTTCCAGCATGGTCTGCACCGCGTCTGGGTTGCCGGGGCTTACCACTATGAGCCTGTCCTGGAACGTGTATGCTGTGGCTCTGCTGAGGAGCGCGTTTGCGACGCCTTTCTGGAGGCTGCGCCGGCGGAACTCTTCGCCTATCCCCGGGAGCTCCCTGTCGGCTATCCTGGCCACCAGGTCTACGGTCACGTCTCGGGGGTTGGGGCCGGTGCCGCCGGTTACGAGTATGGCCTCGGCGCCGGCTAGCACTGCTGAGGCTATGGCGTGCAGTATCTCTGCCGGGTTGTTGCCTGCTACCGCGCGGTAGACGAGTGTGTCTCCGTGCTTCTCGAGGAAGCTTGTTACTATCGGGGTTATCTGGTCCTCGTCTGGGTTCTCTTTTATCCTGTCGCTTGTTATGACGAGGGCCCAGTACACGGGGGCTCCACCCCGGGTCTCCTCCTTCGCCGCGTGGTGGGCTGCGGGTCCACCGCTTATAGCGGGGGTGGGGGGCTTTCCGGCTCCGGCTTCTACCTAAGTGGGAGCTTTGCGGCGCGGCTCCGGTGAGCCTCTGCTCCTCCGCTGCCGGTGGCTCATCCCCTGCGCCCGCTGCGGCGTCTTGGAGGATGTTGACGTGCTGGTCGAGGATGGTGTGGTCCGCGTGGTGGCGTCGAGGGGCTCGGGTCTGCCTTCGGGCGCGTTCTCGGGCCACGTGGTGGATTGTGGCCGGCGCCGTGTGGGGGTGCCGTGCCTCTATAATGCCCATACCCATGCTGCTATGGTGCTGCTGCGGGGCTACTATGATGACTCCGAGCTTTTCGAGTGGCTTTCCCGGATGTGGTTTGTTGAGAAGCGTTTGACCCCGGAGGTTGTCTATCATGCTTCGAGGATTGCCGTGGTGGAGATGCTCTCCTCGGCCACCTGCGGGTTCCTGGACATGTACTTCATGCCGTGGGAGACGGCGAGGGCGGCTTGGGAGGCTGGGGTCCGGGCGGGTCTGGGGCCGGTGATCATGGGCCGGGGGGTTGACCCGTGGAGGGCGGTGGAGGAGGCTTCGAGGTTCGTGGAGGCCGTGGAGGCTAGGTATGGGCCTCTGGTTAGGGGCGTCTACAACGTGCACAGCATCTACGCGGCGCCGCTGGAGGCGGTGAGGCTGGCGGCGGGGGAGGCGGCGTCGAGGGGGAGGCCGCTGCACATCCACGTCTCTGAGACTCGGCGGGAGGTTTACGAGGCTAAGAAGAGGTATGGCGTGTTCCCCCTGGAGCTGCTGGACAGGCTTGGGGCTGTGCATGGGTGGAGTGTGCTGGTCCACGGGGGGTGGCTGGCGAGCTGGGAGGTGGAGCTGGCGGCGAGGCGGGGGGCGACGCTGGTGCACTGCCCGGCGAGCAACATGAAGCTCGCCACTGCGGGCCACTTCCCGCTCTACGAGGCCCGTAGGCTCGGGGCCAACGTGGCTATAGGCACCGATGGGGCGGCGTCGAACAACACGCTGGACATGCTCCGCGAGATGAGGCTGGCGGTGCTGCTGCAGAGGCACAGCTACTGGGACACCCGCGTGGCCGCGGTGGACGCGTTTGAGGCCGCCACGGTGGGGGGCGCGAGGGCGCTGGGCCTGGAGGGCGGGGGGAGGCTGGAGCCGGGCGCGCCTGGCGACGTGGCGGTGCTGGGCCTCGAGAGGCCCGGCCTCTGGCCCCCGAGGAGGGGGAGGCTGGTCTCCCACATAGTCTACAGCGCGGCCGCGGGCGACGCGTGGCTGGTGGCGGTGGCGGGCCGCGTGGTGTACGCGCCGTGGATGCGGGAGGAGCTGGAGAGGCTGCTGGAGGAGAGCCTCGGCGTGGTGGAGGGGTTCCTCGAGGAGGTGGGGGAGGGGGTGGACCCGGAGCCGCCCTGCAGCCCCCCCGGCGCCTGCCTAGGGGGGTCTGGGGCGGGCGAGGGCGTAGCCGACGGCGGCGCCGAGGGCCAGCCCGGCTAGTAGCGCGGCGGCCAGGGTGGCGGGCTGCTGGCCGGCCGCGGTCACCGTCACCGTCTTGGTGGTTGTCGAGGGCTCTGTAACCTTTACAGTGCGCTCCTCGACTATCGTGG